>NZ_JAXHDE010000005.1:0-139863 GCF_037072005.1 Pseudogracilibacillus sp. SO10305
AAAATGTGGTAAAATAGAAAGGATAATGGAACCAATCTATTCAAAAAAGTTCCTTGGAGGCTTTAAAAATGAAAATGACTAGTTTAAAAATGAAAAGATTGTTAGAAGAAAAATTAAAAACAGACGCATTTAGAACGTCTTTTGATCGTGATAAAGATATATTTCGTATAGAATGGAAGGAATCAAAACAAGGTCTTTCTATTAAATTACCGACAGTGATTGCTAAATATAATGAACGTGGGGATGAAGCGATAGATGAATTAGTTTCCCACGTGGAAGAAGCTTTAGCAATGATGAATCGAACGTATACATTGGCTGGGAATGAAAAAAGCATTTTTCCAGTAATTCGTTCGACATCTTTTCCAACAGAAATGAAAGATGGGAAAAAACTTGTCACGAAAGAACATACGGCAGAAACACGCATTTTTTATGCGTTAGATATTGGAAAGTCGTACCGTTTAATTGATGAAGCAATGTTACAAAACGAAGGATGGACAGAGGCAAGGATCCATGAAAATGCCTTATTTAATTTACGTTCCATCCAATTTGATTATAAAACAGATACCGTACAAGGCAATGATTTTCATTTTATTGCATTACAAGATGGATATGATGCAAGTCGAATTTTACAAGAATCATTTTTAGATGAAATGTTAGAAAAAAGTATTGGTGAAGTTGCTGTCGCTGTTCCACATCAAGATGTGCTGATCGTTGCAGATATCCAAAATGATACAGGATATGATATTCTTGCACAGATGACGATGCAGTTTTTTGCAGAAGGAAGAATTCCAATTACGTCGCTTCCATTCATTTATGACGGCGATAAATTGGAACCAATTTTTATATTAGCGAAAAACAAACCAAATAGTAAAAAATGATTTGGTAAAATGGTAGAATTCTTGGTAAAATGAATAGAATACTCCATGTGAAGAAATGCAGGTGAGAACATGTGGAAAAATTGGAAAAAACGAGTAAGTGATATTTTCTTCCGTGAAATTGAAGTAGAAGAATACGAAGAAATAGAAGAGGAAGAAACACCGAAACAAAACGGAACAAATTATGCAACACAAAGAAGAAATGTAACGATGGATCAACCATTACAAGAAGATTTTAAAGTAATGTATCAATATCCGAGAAATAATCATGCTTTTTCTTTTCCAGTCATCCCAGATGAAAGAGAAGAAAAGGTAGAACGAACGAATAGAAAAAGAACACGAAAAACAGAAACAAATGGCACAAAACGTCCTACACATATGCGTCCGCGACAACCGAAAAAGCGCGACATCTCTGAAAGGACGTTACAAGAAGTTCCTGCATATATGCGAAGGCGAACAGACCGTGTGCCACAGAAGGAAGAACCGGTCCAACAAAGTGAAAATGAAGTGGAACATGTTGAAGAGGTAAATAAAATAGATTTATCAAAACATACACGTCATGAAGAATTAGACCGTATATTCAATCGACGAAAGGTCGAGGTCGCACGTGATTACGAAAAAAAAAGCGCTGAACAGCCTGTTTTTCAAGTGAAAGAGACAATTGAACCACTGCAAGAAGAACCGGCAAAACAACTTCCGGAAGAACAGGATGAAATGTCAGCAGTGGAAACGTCGTCTATTATAGAAGAATGGACAATGGACAAAGAAGTGCCATCCGTGGTGGAAGAAGTCGAGGAAGTAGTAGCGCATAAAACGCCTGTAGAACAGGGAGTGCAAATGATCGAGCCTATTCAACAAGAAGCGGTTCCAACGCCATCATTTGCACAACAAAGAAAAGAAAATCCGGTGCAGGCACATAAAACAGTAACATCCTCTGTCCAGAAACCTTATAAGGCTGTTCCAGATTATTTATTAAATGACCCGATGGAAGAGGAAGAAAGTGATGAGGATTGGGTTATTGAACAACAAATATTGTTAGAGCAAACACTAGAACATTTTAATATTGATGCGAATGTCGTTAATATTACACAAGGACCTGCTGTAACACGATTTGAAATTCAACCAGCATTAGGGGTGAAAGTAAGCCGCATTCGAAATTTGGCAGATGATTTCAAATTAAATATGGCAGCGAAAGATATACGTATTGAAGCACCGATTCCAGGGAAAAATACAATTGGGATTGAAGTGCCGAACCGCTATCCAAAAATTGTTACTTTACAACAATTAATAGAAACGAAGCAGTTTAAAGAAAAAACGTCGCCATTATCTATCGCATTAGGGCTCACGATTGATGGGGAACCGTTAATTACGGATGTTGGTAAAATGCCACACGGCCTTATTGCAGGGGCGACAGGGTCTGGTAAAAGTGTTTGTATAAACACGATTTTATTAAGTTTATTGTATAAAGCGAATTATGAGGAAGTGAAATTTTTACTCATTGACCCGAAAATGGTGGAACTTGCTCCATATAACGGCATCCCACACCTTATTTCACCAGTTATTACAGATGTAAAAGCTGCGACGATGGCATTGAAATGGGCAGTGAAAGAAATGGATAGTCGTTATGAGCGTTTCGTCGAAGCGGGTGTACGAAATATTACGAAATATAATGAAAAGATGATACAACAAGGAAAAGACGATGAGAAGATGCCATATATCGTCATCGTCATTGATGAACTTGCAGATTTAATGATGATGTCTCCACAAGATGTAGAAGATGCGATTTGTCGTATTGCACAAAAAGCACGTGCATGTGGCATTCACTTGCTCATTGCAACACAAAGACCTTCTGTAGACGTCATTACAGGACTAATTAAAGCGAACATCCCGACACGTATTGCATTTAGTGTTTCTTCGCAAGTAGATTCCCGCACGATGCTTGACTCTGTAGGAGCAGAGAAGCTACTCGGAAAAGGGGATATGTTATTTGTTGAAAATGGGGCAAACAAAAGTGTAAGATTACAAGGACCGTTCGTTTCAGATGAAGAGGTGGATCGGGTTGCTGCATATATGCGAACGATAGCAGAACCGAACTATTTATTTGAACAAGAACAATTATTGCTTGATGTGGAGGAAGAGGAAGAAGATGAATTATTGCATGAAGTTATTCATTTTGTCGTTTCCCAAAATCAAGCGAGTACATCTTTATTACAAAGAAGGTTTAGAATAGGATATAATCGTGCAGCTAGATTAATCGATACATTAGAGATGAAAGGGATTGTTTCCGAACAAAACGGATCTAAACCGCGAGAAGTTTTAATTTCAACAGCACAATTAGAACAATAAAATATACGAGGAGTTCCTGTTATGAAAGAAATAGAATTAAAACTAGAAGGAAAAATTAGTCGATTAACGAATAAAACATTTAAATTTGATGAACGTATTCAAGAAGGTTGGTTTTCAGCAGTTTATTTTTTGAAAACGAGAGAAATCGTTGAAAAATATCAGGAGGACAATATTGTAACGATGCAATTTTTCCAAAAAGATCATGCAGTATTGTGTGGAACAGATGAAGTAATTGCATTATTACATACATTTGCGGACCATCCAGAACAACTAGAAATTAAATCGTTAAAGGACGGCGATAAAATTTCTCCATTCGAATCAGTTTTAACGGTGACAGGTCCATATCAATATTTCGGTTATTTAGAAGGTATCATCGATGGGATTTTATCCCGACGAACATCTGTCGCAACGAATGTATATAATGTTGTAAAAGCGGCTGGAGATAAGCCGATTATTTTCATGGGGGACCGTGATGACCATTATACACAACAGGCGGGAGATGGATATGCCGCATTTATCGGTGGGTCGACAGCACAAGCGACACATGCGATGAATGAATGGTGGGGCAAAAAAGGAATGGGGACGATGCCACATGCCCTTATTCAAATGTTCCGTGGTGATATCGTTACAGCAACAGAGGCATACAATGAAACTTTCCCTGAAGATGAATTGATGGCACTCGTGGATTATAACAATGATGTAATTACCGATTCATTGAAAGTAGCGCGAGCATTTAAGGAAGAATTAAAAGCTGTTCGATTGGATACATCGAACACATTAGTGGATAAATATTTTTTACGTAATCAACATGTATTAGGTACATTTGACCCGCGTGGAGTAAATCCTGAACTCGTTTTTGCATTACGGGAAGCATTAGATGCTGAAGGCTTTCACTATGTAAAAATTGTTGTTAGTGGAGGATTTAATGAAGAGAGAATTCGCGAATTTGAAGCGAAAAATGTTCCTGTAGACATGTATGGTGTCGGAAGAAACTTATTGTCTGTTAATTATGGATTTACAGGGGATAATGTTTTACTAAATGGGACACATTCAGCAAAATATGGGCGTAAATATCGTCCGAACCCTAGATTAGAAGAGGTACCATATTTAGGGGAATAAATTTTATACAATAAGTTGGAGGTTAGTGATGACTACTTATCACTTTATAGGAATAAAAGGAACTGGTATGAGTGCATTGGCGCAAATTTTGCATGATTCTGGCCAAAAAGTGCAAGGTTCTGATATCGAAAAGTTTATTTTTACACAAGAAGGTTTAGAGCAAAAAGGGATTCGTATTATGCCTTTTGATGCAAATAACATAACAGAAGATGTAACGGTCATAGCTGGAAATGCTTTTTCAGAAGACCATATCGAAATTAAACGTGCACGTGAATTAGAGGTGCCATTCTTCAAATATCATGAGTTTTTAGGGGAGTGGGCAGATAAATATACGAGCATTGCGGTGACAGGTTCCCACGGGAAAACGTCGACGACAGGCTTATTATCCCATGTTTTATCATTGAGTTTACCGACATCTTATTTAATTGGTGATGGAACAGGATGTGGGCATGAAGATAGCACGTATTTTTCATTTGAAGCATGTGAATATAAACGTCATTTTTTACATTACAAACCAGATTATGCGATTATTACGAACATCGACTTTGATCACCCAGATTATTTCCGTAATTTGGATGATGTGTTTGATGCGTTCCAATCGCTTGCAAACCAAGTGAAAAAAGGTATTATCGCGTGTGGGGAAGATGAAAAATTACACGAATTACAATCGAATGTACCGATTATTTACTATGGTTTCAGTGCTGAAAATGATTTCCAAGCGAATAATATTAAAGTGACAGAAGAAGGTACGACTTTTGATGTGTATGTTCGTAATACGTATTTTGATACATTCACGATTCCGCTTTATGGAAATCACCATATTTTAAATGCATTAGCAGTCATTGCATTTTGTCATTATGAAGGCATTGACCCGAAAGTGATGCATAATTTAAGTACATTTACTGGTGTAAAGCGTCGTTTTTCAGAGAAGAAATTTGGCGAACAAATCATTATTGATGATTATGCACACCATCCAATTGAAATTGCGGTGACGATTGATTCAGCACGAAAAAAATATCCGGACAAAGAAGTGGTAGCCATTTTCCAACCACATACCTTTACACGTACGAAAACATTTTTACAAGAGTTTGCGGACAGTTTAAATGAAGCGGATTGTGTCTATTTATGTGATATCTTTTCTTCCGCACGTGAAGTGTCAGGCGATTTAACGATCGATGATTTATTAGACAAAATACCTAATGGTACATTACTTACATTAGATAATGTGGATGTGTTAGCGAAACATAAAGATGCGGCACTTGTTTTTATGGGAGCAGGAGACATTCAAAAATTTCAAAAAGCGTATGAAAATAGTAAAAACGAACATGTAAAATAAGAAAAAAAGTTGGAATCATCGTTTTATGCGGACGAAATTTGTATTCCAACTTTTTTTATACACAAATTGATTGAAACTTTTAGTAAAAATGCGTTAGTATTAGTATATAGTAGGTTTCGAACTGTATTGTAAGGGGTAGTATAAATGTGAATACCTATACATATGCCGTTTGAAAAATAAATTAGAGGAGTTGACAACGATGTATGCAGCAATAGCAATTGCAGTAATTATTGTAGCGGTGGCATTTGCCGTTTTAGTAGCTTATATTGCAAAAACTTTAACAGCTACAAAGCGTACGTTAGATAACGTCGCAGATACAATTGAATCAATGGAGAAACAAGTAGAAGGTATTACAACGGAAACGACTTTATTATTACAAAAAACGAATGATTTAGCGGAAGATGTAAACTATAAAGTTGATCGATTAAACAGCGTATTTGATGGTGTTCATGAAGTTGGGGAAACATTCCACAATTTAACATTATCTATGAAAAAATTATCCAACACTGTAAATAAAGCAGCAGATGTTGATAGTGAGAAAGCAGAAGAAGCTGTTAAATGGACTTCAGCAATTGTGAATGTCTTTAAGAACCGTAAAAATTAAGGAGGAATATATCGTATGAGTGAGAATAATAGTGGTGGATTTTTCCTAGGAGCACTTCTTGGTGGAGTAGTTGGGGCTGCAGTTGCATTAGCATTTGCACCGAAAACTGGTAGAGAGTTACGTGCAGATCTTAGTACTGGTACGAAACAAGCATTCGACAAAGTGGACGAATGGAAAGATGTAGCAGTAGAAAAAGGAACAGAGTATGGTGCGGTAGCAAAAGAAAAAAGCATTGAATTAAAAGATAAAACTGCAGACGTAACGAAAAAAGCAGTAGATTCTACGACGAGCTTTACAAAAGATGTTGCAGGTAAATCAAAAGATATCGCAAAAGATGTTTCTGAAAAAACGAAAGATGTTGCGAAAGATGTAACAGAGAAAACAAAAGAAGTTGCACAAGAAGCGACAGATAAAGCGAAAGAAATTGGTGGAAAAGCAAAGGACAAAGCGGAAGAAGTGAAAGATGTAGCCGAAGAGAAATTTGCAGAAGCGAAAGATAAAGTAAAGAGCGCGAAAAATGATGCCGAAGAAAAAGCAGAAGAAGTGAAAGAAAAGGCTGAGAAAAAAGCAGAAGAAATTAAAGCAGAAGCAGAGAAGAAAGCCGCTAAAGCGAAAAAAGAAGTGAAAGAAAAGAAAGACGAAGTCCTCGATAAAGCAGAGGAAAAGGCAGAAGATTTAAAAGGGTAATTGAAAAAAACGAACGATGCTAACTTCAGCAGCACCCCATTTGTTAGACTAACATCTAACGAATGGGGTGTTTTTTGTGCATTTGAAAACCCCTGGCTATACCAAGGGTTCCGGATAGCTTTTAGCGTGGTATAAAAAATTCCTCTCATCGTGATAGGATCAGGTTGGTTTCCCGACCACGATAGTTTTCGCTCCAAAATATAGACGACAAATTATTTTTAGTTGCAAGAATATGGTACGAAGTTGCAAGAATATGGTGCGAAGTTGCAAGAATACTGTGCGAAGTTGCAAGAATATGGTACGAAGTTGCAAGAATATGGTGCGAAGTTGCAAGAATACGATGCGAAGTTGCAAGAATACGATGCGAAGTTGCAAGAATATGGTGTGAAGTTGCAAGAATGCGGTGCGAAGTTGCAAGAATGCGGTGCGAAGTTGCAAGAATGCGGTACGAAGTTGCAAGAATGCGGTGCGAAGTTGCAAGAATACGGTGCGAAGTTGCAAGAATACGATGCGAAGTTGCAAGAATATGGTACGAAGTTGCAAGAATATGGTGCGAAGTTGCAAGAATGCGGTGCGAAGTTGCAAGAATACAGCCCAAAGTTGCAAGAATACAGCCCAAAGTTGCAAGAATGCAGCCCGAAGTTGCAAGAATCCAACCTAAAGAAGCCTATCTCCGTACATAAGCGACGATGGTATCATTTGTCGCAACGGCAATGTCACTTGTTCCAACACCAATATTATATAATCAAACATTTCCTATTGTTTATGGTTTCGTTCTTTTAATAGAATACGAGTTACAGATTTTGTTCCAATATATATAGCCAAAATCAGTTTTTTTACCATGGATTCACATTCTATACAGTCTATTATTCTTAGTATAGATTTTTTGTATGCAAATATGTGACAAACTACACAAATTCCGTTATAATTGTCGTAATTGTTAATAAATTCAAAGGAGTGGCATTTTTAAATGAGTAACGGAAAGATGGAAACATTACGAGCACAGCTAGATGAATTGAATCTAGATTTACTAGATTTAATTAATAAACGTGCAGAAATTGTACGACAAATCGGGGAAATTAAAGGGAAACAGAGTACACGACGTTTTGACCCCGTGCGTGAGAGGGACATGTTAAATCATATCATTCAACATAATGATGGTCCTTTTAAAAATGCGACTGTTGAACATATTTTCAAAGAAATTTTCAAAGCAGGGCTAGAAATTCAAGAAGACGATCAACAAAAAGCATTACTCGTATCACGTAAACGTAAAGCGGAAGATACGATTATTGATATTAACGGAGAGCAATATGGAGACGGACATACTCGTTTCGTATTCGGTCCGTGTGCGGTAGAAAGCTATGAACAAGTAGCAGCCGTAGCAAAATCTGTGAAAGAAAAAGGATTAAAATTACTACGTGGTGGGGCATACAAACCTCGTACATCTCCTTATGATTTCCAAGGATTAGGGTTAGAAGGATTAAAAATTTTAAAACGTGTTGCAGATGAATACGATCTAGCAGTCGTTAGTGAAATCGTCACACCAGGAGATCTAGAGGAAGCTGAGAGCTATATTGACGTTATCCAAATTGGTGCACGAAACATGCAGAACTTCGAACTTTTAAAGAAAGCAGGGGAGATGAACAAACCTGTAATTTTAAAACGTGGATTATCTGCGACGATTGCTGAATTTATTAATGCGGCTGAATACATTATTTCACGTGGGAATAGTAATATTATTTTATGTGAGCGTGGAATTCGAACATATGAAACGGCTACAAGAAATACGTTAGATATTTCTGCGGTACCAATTTTAAAACAAGAAACGCATTTACCAGTAATGGTCGATGTGACACATTCTACAGGTCGTCGTGATTTATTACTGCCGACAGCGAAAGCTGCTATTGCGATTGGAGCAGACGCAGTGATGGCAGAAGTTCACCCTGACCCGGCTGTTGCGTTATCTGATGCACAACAACAAATGGATATTCCGACATTCGATAAATTTTTCGAAGAAGTAAGTACGTTCAGTAAAGGAATTAATCGATAAGAAGAAAACGATGGTGCGAAAAGTGCCATCGTTTTTCCCTTTTTTACGCTAATTTTATCCTTTTTGTGAAAATTTATGAAAACATTTGCAAAATCCTTACATATTTTTTGTGTTTTTTTGTTAGCTAGTTTATTATTACAAGTAGAAGGAACAATTTTGTTTGGAGGTGGCGACACATTGAGTATAACAATTTATGATGTGGCGAGAGAAGCGAACGTTTCGATGGCAACTGTATCAAGGGTAGTAAATGGAAACCCAAATGTAAAACCAACGACGAGACAGAAAGTATTAGATACAATTGAAAGATTAGGTTATCGACCAAATGCGGTTGCAAGGGGATTAGCGAGTAAAAAGACTACGACAGTGGGAGCAATCATCCCAGATATTTCAAGTACTTTTTATTCTGAGTTAACACGTGGAATTGAAGATATTGCTACGATGTACAAGTACAACATTATTTTAAGTAACTCAGATCAAAACAAAGAAAAAGAACTTCATCTAATTAATACGATGCTTGAAAAACAAGTAGATGGGATCGTGTATATGGGTGGAGAAGTATCAGAGGAACATATTCAGCAATTCAAAACAGCACGTGTTCCAGTCGTTTTAGCTGCAACACATGATGTGAATGATGAATTACCATCTGTTAATATTAACTATGAGGAAGCTGCATATGAAGCAACAACTCATTTATTAGAAACGACGAATGCACAACCAGCATTTATTAGTGGGTCTTCTGATGTGCAGTCGAATGATTTAAAGTATAAAGGATATGTTCGTGCGTTAGAAGATGCGAAGGTAGAAATTGACCGTAGTCTTATCGTAGAAGAGGAATCTTCTTACAATGGTGGGATGGACGGAGTAGAACAAATTTTAAATCAAGGAAAACCTGCATCTATTTTTGTAACTACAGATGAAATGGCTGTAGGAGTTATTCACGGTATTCAAGACCGAGGATTATCCGTTCCTGGAGACATTGAAGTATTTGGTTTCAACAATACACGAATTGCGATGATGGTGCGTCCGACATTAACGACGATCGTCCAACCGATGTATGATATTGGAGCAGTAGCAATGCGTTTATTAACGAAATATATGAATAAAGAGGAAGTAGAAGATAATAATGTTATTCTTCCTCATCGAATTATTGAAAGAGACTCAACAAAATAAAAACATAGCCGATAATAATACTATAGGAAACAATGGATGTTAGGGAGAGAATGTGACACATGAAAACGAGAGATATCTTAACCCCAATTGGTATTACGATCGGCTTTTTTATGATTGCACTTGCTATCCTTTCAAATGGTGGTAGGGAAGGCTTTGTCAATTTTGTGGATATTGCATCCTTTTTTATCGTTATTGGTGGATTAGTCGGATCGCTTTTAATTAACTTTAAAAAAGAACAAATTCGCTTGTTCTGGTCCGTGTTCAGAGAAGCTTTTCGAAAAAATGATCATAAAATGCCGGAATTAATTCGTCTCTTTGTTCGTTTATCCGAACAGGCGAGAAAAGATGGGTTACTCGCTTTAGAAAATGAAATGGATGATATAGAAGATCCGTTCATTCGTAAAGGAATTTTATTAGCGATTGATGGAATTGAAGCGGAAGTAATCAATGATATTATGAATGCTGAAATAACAGCGATGGAAGAAAAACATGATCGAGGACGTATGCTCATTGAAAAGGCAGGAGAATATGCACCTGCATGGGGAATGATCGGTACGTTAATTGGGTTAGTATTAATGCTAAGTAATTTATCTGACCCTGCAAGTCTTGGGCCAAATATGGCTGTTGCATTACTTACTACATTATATGGTTCTGTGTTAGCAAATTTAGTTTTCTTACCGATGTCTAGTAAGTTAGCGATTAAGACGGAAGAAGAAGTATTTTTAAAACAAATTATTATTGAAGGAATTATCGGGGTACAATCTGGTCAAAACCCACGAATTTTAGAAGAGAAATTAAGTGCATTTTTAATTGGAGATGAGTTACGTACATATGAGGAAATGGAAACTGCACAAGTAGTCGGAGAAAAAGTCCATGAAGCGTAGAAAGAGGACGAGTCAGCAATCTGGCACCCCAAAATGGATGGTAACATTCTCTGATATGATTACATTAATTTTAGTATTTTTTATTTTGCTTTTTTCGATGTCACAAATTGACTTAGCAAAATTTGAGTCGATTACAGAGTCGTTTCAAAGTAGGGCGATTTTAGACTTTTTACCTTCTGACATTCCATCTGAAAATATGAACCAAGGTAATACAATAGGAGTCATGGATGTAGGGATGGAAGAGGAGAAAGATAAAGAGAAAGATGAAGAGAAATCGGAAGATAGTTTTTCCGAAGAATTACGTAAGAAAGCAGATGCATTGGAGCGCCTCGTCGAACAAGTGGATACATTTTTAATGGAAGAAGATTTAGGGGATGTTATTTCAGCAAACCGTACGGAAGAAGGGGTATCATTAGTGTTACAAGATAGTATTTTGTTTGAATCTGCGGAAGCGGACATATTGGATACTGGAAAACCTTTCTTAGATGAGGTAGGAACATTATTAAAAAATATTCCGAATGATGTGCGAGTAGAAGGGCATACAGATACACGTCCCATTTCGAATTATCGATATCCTTCAAATTGGGAATTATCTGGTGCACGTGCTGGAAGTGTTGTTCGTTATTTCATTGAGGAACATCAGTTAGACGAAGCACGATTTTTAATTGGTGGGTATGGTGATACAAGACCAGTAACGAAAGAAAATAATGAAGATGCATGGCGGGAAAATCGTCGTGTTGAAATTGTTATATTAGATTCAGCTACAGAACAATGATCCAATCATTTGGGTCATTGTTTTTTTGTATAGTGAATATTTTGTATAAAAAATAAGCCCTGGCACTATAAGTACCGAGGCTTATTTCATTCATTAATCTTTTTTGTCTTCCTTTTTGTCTTTATCGTTTTTCTTATCGTTCTCTTTATCTTTATCTTTTGGTTTTTCTTCTTTTTTATTGTCGTCGTCCTTTTTCTCTTTATCTTTCTTTTTCTCTTTCTCTTTATCTTTATCGTTTTCTTTTTTGTCCTTGTTCTTGTCTTTATCTTTGTCTTTCTTTTTGTCGTCTTTCTTTTTATCTTTTGCATCATCTTTTTTCTCTTCTTTAGAAGGTTTTATAGATAAAATATCAGATGCTCCAGATTCACGACCGAAATAGTCGACTGCACGGACATGATATGCTCCACTACCAGATGGCAGGGATAAAGATGTTCCTGTTGTAGAACCGACCGATTTAAATGATCCGTCTTTATCTTTTGCATGATAAAGTCTATAACCAACGACATTTTGACCAGATACGCCTGACCAAGAAATACTACTCTTGCTACCTGAAACAGAGCCAGGAGCAGAAGGGGCTTTTCCAGTGTCACTGACAGAGCTTGATGCGCTCGATCCTTTGCCAGCCGTTGCAGTAATTTTACTCCAACCTTCGCCACCTTTTCTCGGAATAAGTACAGATAAGTCACCTAGGCGATCATATCCTTTTTCTTTTAAAAATTCAGGATTGAACTTATAGCCACCTTTTCCTTTTGAAGTAAATTCAGAAGGTGTTTTCGATCCAGCGACGACTTCTTTCCCGTCGATTTTCGTCATCGTTGTAGAGCCACCACCTACTAAACTATTATCCGTTTTACTCGGAACATATTTACTATTAAATATGTCTGAACGAACGAGTCCAGCTTTTGAACATAAATCTGATGGTGCATCACCAGATGTTGCACAGAAGCTACTACTTACAATGCCTTCTGGTTGTTCGTGTTTTTTGGAAGGTGCCATTAAATCAGGTTTTACATCTGACACTGCGTTCATTAAGTTGACCCATAATTGTTGTGTTCGCTGGCTATAACTTAAGCCTCCACAATCACCACAACTATAAATCGAACTAGGTGTATTATATCCTAACCAAACACCCATTGTAATGTTAGGGTTTGTTCCAATAAACCATGCATCTTGATAATCTTGCGACGTACCAGACTTACCTGCCCAGTCGACCCCACCATGTTTAAGGCGGCTAGGGACGTAAGCTCCTGTACCTTGACTTACAACGTCACGCATAATATCAATCATTAAATATGAGGTTTGTTTTGAGAAAACTTTTACAGGTTCTGGCTCGTGTTCATAAATGGTATTGCCATCTGAGTCGACAATTTTTTCAATCATATACGCCTCGACGAACTCTCCACCATTACTGAACGTTGTAAAGGCATTCGTGTTTTGTTCTACTGTCACGTTGTTAGATCCAAGACCAACAGAAGGGTCTTGTTCTAATTCTTTCGTTAACGGGATGTTCATTTTCTTTAAAAATTTATCTGCCGGGTTTTGCCCTAAAATACTTTTGTACACTTCAATTGTTGATACGTTATAGGAGTATGTGACAGCTTCACGAGCTGTGACAAGTCCATTATATGCGCCACCATAGTTGTTTGGTGCATATCCTTGGTGTCCAGGAATATCGGCAATCACTGTACCTGGCTGAGCAGCACCTAACTCCATTGCTGGTCCAAATACGGCGATAGGTTTAAATGTACTACCTGCAGGACGTCCGGTCGTTCCATATCCAGTTGCATAGTTTACTTCTTTTTCACCGGCTTTAAAGTTACGGCCTGGTACAAATCCTAGTATTCTACCAGTCTTGTTCTCAATAATTTCAGCACCGGTTTCTACTTGTTCAACTTCACCAGTTTTAGGAACTGTTCGGTCTGGACCGTAATATGGATATTCTTTTGCCACTTTTTGCATCGTGTCAAATACTTCTTTATCGATCGTCGAATGAATTTCATATCCATTCATTCGTAGTGCACGGTCAGCTAACATATCATATTGTTCTTCTAATTCTTCGTTTTTTTCTATTTCTTCTAACGTATATCCATCATCTTCCGCTAAAACTTCCATAATGATTGTTTTCGCACGTTTTTCGATTTCTAAGACGACCGCTGGGTATTTTTCAATAGAAGAGGGAGCCTTTTTTGTGAAATCTTTCGTAATATCATGTTCAATGGCTTCTTTATATTCCTCGTCTGTAATATAGCCTGCCTGCTTCATTCGACTTAAAACAGTTTTCATTCTATCTAATCCTAGCTTTAATCCATCCTCATCTTTTATATCACCGTTTTGTTTGAATGGTGTATAAGCGTAAGGGTTTTTCGGAATACCAGCTAAAAATGCTGCCTGTGGTAAAGTTAATTCTTCTGCTTTTACACCGAAGACTCCTTTTGCAGCGGTTTGGATACCAGCAATATTATCTCCTGAAGCATTTCGACCGTATGGAATAATATTTAAATATGCTTCTAATATTTGTTCTTTTTCAAAGAAGTTTTCTAAACGCATGGCGAGTAAAATTTCCTTCGCCTTTCGGTCAAATGATACTTCATTCGTTAAAATTTGGTTTTTGATAATTTGCTGTGTCAGTGTACTACCACCTGTTTTCGTATCCGAATTGGATACTTCTTGGAACATTGCACGGACGATTGCTTTAGGTACCACACCATTATGATCGTAAAACAATTCATCCTCTGTTGCGATAACAGCATTCGTCAATGTTTCAGCTACATTTTCGAGCTTTACTTCTTCCCGGTGTAAGTCAGTGCGAATATCACCAATTAACTTATTATCGGCAAAATACACTTTGGATGTTTCTTCATAATTATAAATTTTCTTTTCCATTTCTTCATAAGACCGGATTGGTTCATCCTTTACGAGTGAGGCAAAATAACCTGCACCAACTCCTCCGGCGAAGAAAACACCCATGACACCGATGATGATAAAGAAAAGAATAACATTCCAAACGACATCATATGTAATACGGGATGTTCTTTGGATCGTTCCTTTTTGCCACCAATCTTTTACTTTATCGGTTATATTTTTAAAGTTCATGTATGTTACCTCCTAAATTCAACTACTTATTATATCATACATTTTCGGATATTTGCGGTAGACTTTGTAATTTTTTTAGGAAAATTGTAAGCTTATGGCTTGCTATTTATTTACATATGTTGTTACAATATAAATCAATTACATAAAAATTTGCAATGAATGGCCGAAGTAGTCGATTAAATCACTGTATAGAGAGCTAACGGTTGGTGGAAGTTAGTCATATTTGGTTGGACGAATTACAGTCAGGAGCATTCTTGTCAGAAGACGGTGAAGTCACCGATACGAACGCCAAGTGATACATGAATATAAGTAATTTATGTATAACAAGGGTGGTACCGCGAACAACAAGCTTCGTCCCTTTTTTGGGATGGGGCTTTTTTTATTTTAATTTATTTATGGAGTGTGAGTGATGGTGGATATTTTACAAGATTTACAAGCGAGAGGGCTTGTACAACAAACGACAGATGAGGCAGGTTTAACAAAACATTTAGAGGAAAATCAAGTGACTTTATATTGTGGATTTGACCCGACAGCAGATAGTTTGCATATCGGTCATTTGCTTCCGGTTACGCTATTAAAAAGATTCCAACTTGCTGGTCACCGTCCAATTGCATTAATTGGTGGAGGAACAGGAATGATTGGGGATCCGAGTGGTCGTAATGAAGAAAGATCTTTAAATACGACAGAAACAGTACATTATTTCGCCAATAGTTTACGTAATCAATTAGCGACAATGTTAAATTTTGATGAAGGAGACAATGCTGCGGTAGCGCGTAATAACCATGATTGGTTATCTAATTTAACATTTATTGAATTTTTACGAGATGTTGGAAAACATTTTACAGTAAACTACATGTTAGCAAAAGATGCGGTGGCTTCTCGAATTGAGCACGGTATTTCCTACACGGAGTTCAGTTATATGTTAATGCAGTCATATGACTACATGAAATTATACGAAGAGGAAGGATGTTCCTTACAAATTGGTGGAAGTGATCAGTGGGGGAACATTACGGCTGGTATGGAGTATATTCGCCGCACACGAGAAGATGGAGAGGGTGCAGACGTATTTGGTTTAACTGTTCCATTAATTACGAAGGCTGATGGTACGAAATTCGGTAAAACAGCTGGTGGCGCTATTTGGTTAGACCCAGAAAAAACGAGTCCGTATGAGTTTTACCAGTTCTGGTACAACACAGATGACCGAGACGTTATTAAATTCATTAATTATTTTACATTCTTAAGCCGTGAGGAGATAGATGAAATCGAAAAGGCGACAGAAGCAGATCCGGGTGCGCGCGTTGCACAAAAGCGTTTAGCAGAAGAGATGACGACATTCGTTCACGGAAAAGAAGCTTTAGATCAAGCAATTAAAATTTCTGAGGCATTGTTTAGCGGGGATGTAAAACAGTTAACGAAAAACGAAATTGAACAAGGATTCAAAGATGTACCGACATATGCAGCAGAAAAATCAGACATCGGGTTAATCGATTTATTAGTAGCAGCAAAAATTTCACCATCGAAACGTCAAGCACGTGAGGACATTTCAAATGGTGCAATTTATGTAAATGGGGATCGTAATCAAAACTTAGATCATATCGTGACGGGTGCAGATCGTTTGGAAGATACATTTACTATCATCCGACGTGGTAGAAAAAAATATTTCCTCGTTCACTTTCAGTAAAAATAAGCATTTGATAAAACGGTACTAGTGAGGGCGTTCATTAGTATCGTTTTTTCGTGTGGGGTGGGTGGAAGTTGTGCGAAGTTGCAAGAATCCGACGCGAAGTTGCAAGAATGTAGGGTGAAGTTGCAAGAATGTAGGGTGAAGTTGCAAGAATGTAGGGTGAAGTTGCAAGAATCCAGTGCGAAGTTGCAAGAATGTGATGCGAAGTTGCAAGAATGCGATGTGAAGTTGCAAGAATCCAGTGCGAAGTTGCAAGAATCCGACGCAGAGTTGCAAGAATGCGTGCTGGAGTTGCAAGAATGCGATGCGAAGTTGCAAGAATGCGTGCTGAAGTTGCAAGAATGTGATGCGAAGTTGCAAGAATGCGTGCTGAAGTTGCAAGAATCCAGTGCGAAGTTGCAAGAATGCGATGCGAAGTTGCAAGAATGCGATGTGAAGTTGCAAGAATCCGTGCTGAAGTTGCAAGAATGTGTTGCGGAGTTGCAAGAACCCGCGCCAAATTCACAAGAACCGATGTAAACCCACCTCCCCTAAACTAAACAAAGGTAAAAGGGCGCAAAGATTACGCCCAATGCCCACCAATTTTTTTACTACGTTCTAATGTAATGCCAGCATTTGTGTAGCTAGATGCACGTAAGATAGCGGTGGATCCATATTTCGCTCGAATATGATCCATCACATACCCAATGTCCTTTTGTTTTGATCGTTCATAAAATAAATCTAATTGTGTTTCCATATCCAAAACTAAATTTGCTAAAGTAACCGAAACA
This sequence comes from Pseudogracilibacillus sp. SO10305, assembly GCF_037072005.1. Classification (NCBI taxonomy): domain Bacteria; kingdom Bacillati; phylum Bacillota; class Bacilli; order Caryophanales; family Bacillaceae; genus Pseudogracilibacillus; species Pseudogracilibacillus sp. SO10305. The sequence goes on from NZ_JAXHDE010000005.1 coordinate 17,394, forward strand.
CGACGAATATAACTACGCCCATCGTAAAATTGTTCGAAGAGTTGCACACAAACTTGGTACATTTCTAAAGTAATATTCGTTGGGGAAGCGACTGTTTTGGAACGATAAAAGCCACCATTTGTCATTTTGTCATATCCTATCCCAAGATGAACCGTCTTTCCTGCCATACGATCTGTTCGGGCACGGCGACATGCTTCCTCACAAAGCTCCAACATACAGACGAGCGTTTCTTCCTTCGTGTAATTACGCAATAAAGAAATACCATGTCCATAACTATCTTGTTCGGTTTTAATGAAATCCCCAAAAACAGGACTTAAATCAATTCCCCACGCATGCCAATATAATTGCTCTCCCATAATACCAAAATGTTTTTTTAATGTCGGTAAGGATGATTGAGCAATTTGACCAAGTGTTGTAATGCCTAGATGATACAGTCGTTTTTTTAACTTTAATCCAATCCCCCAAATTTTTTCGACTTTCGCCGGCCATAATTTTTCTTGTACTTCTTCATATGTGCAAGTTGCAATACCATTCGGTGATTTTTTAGCATGTAAATCAAGTACGACTTTTGCGAGAAATTTGTTGTTGCCAATTCCGATCGCACTCGTAATGCCGAACGATTCTAAAATTGCTCGTTGGATTTTTTGTGCGATTGTAAAAGGGTCACCGAATAATTTTTCTAATCCATTCACAGTGATCCACACTTCATCGATGGAATATGGATGAATCGCTTCTTTCGGTGCGAACGTGTAGAGTAGTTGGGTAATTTGGACAGAAGCATGTAAATAATCGGCCATATTTGCTTGAACAATATGAATATTTGGATCTTGTGGCAGTTCGAAAAAACGACTTACATTACTAATCCCATACTTTTCTTTTAGTGCAGGGGAAGCGGCAAGTACAATACTTCCTGGACGAGTCACATCCCCGACGACAGCTAATAGAACTTGCATCGGATCAAAACCTAATCGCACGGCTTCCACACTAGCATAGAAAGAGCGCATATCGATGCATAACACATCATGTTTAGGAAAAGATGAATAATCCATAGAACCCCTCCTTTTTCAGAACGTGTGTTCTAATTATAAAAAAAGACCAATAGAAAATCAAGAGAAAAAAACGAACCTTTGTTCTTGTTTTTATGAATTGTTCGTGTTAATATAAGAACAAACGTTCCTGGTGGTGGAGAGATGGAAAAATTATTACGTGATGCGATGCAAACAGGGGAAACGTGGACGATTATTTATCGAAGCCGTAAGAATCTATTTTCCAAACGGGAAATAAAAGTATTAGGGATGAACGGTAATCGAGTTATTGCTTACTGCTTTTTGAGGCAGTCGATTCGAACTTTTTATAAAGAAAATATTTTAGCAATGGAAAAATGGAGGTATATAAATCATGACAGTACAAGACCGTGGGTCCATCAAGTGGACATCATTAATGTTGCCAGAACATGTTGAAATGTTAAAGGAAGTTTTTGTGGAATATAAAGAGAAGCCTATATTAGATGAGCAAACGATGTTAGAAATAGATCAATCTCTAAAATATGCACTAACATATAATGTTGATATAGTTTTAACCTATTATGAGCAGGGACAGTTTAAAGTAATTGAAGGAAAATTAGCAAAAATTGAACGATTTACGAGACAAATTGTATTATCGAATGATTGTGGCACCTATGTCCCTTTAAAAAATGTATTAGATGTACAAATTGTTTCATAAGTGGAAACGTCGGGAAATGAATACGTATAAGAAAAATATCTTATGATGGTTCATTTTAGGACGTTTTTTCTTTATCTCGAAACAAAATAGTTTTAATTAGAGATAAAATGTGACATAATGTAAATAAGATGAAATTGGGAGGGAAACAAATGCGGATGATTACAGGACACCATCATATTTCGATGGTGATAAAAAATGCACAAGAAAATATGACATTTTATCGAGATGTTCTCGGATTACGTCTCGTGAAAAAAACCGTTAACCAAGATGATCCGACGATGTACCATTTATTTTATGGAGATAAAACGGGGAGTCCGGGAACCGTTATTACGTTTTTTGAAATGAAACAGGTAGGGCGTACACATCGTGGTTCTAATGCGATTACGAAACTCGGTTTACTCGTCGAAACTGAAGCGACAATCGATTATTTTAAAAATCGCTTCGACATGCACCATATTCCAAGTGAATTAACGACATACCGAAATAAGCGAGTGCTTCAATTTACCGATCCAGATGGATTAGAACTAATGCTTATCGATAAAGGGGAAGACGATGTCCCAGAATTTTGGGAGAAGTGGGATCAATCTACCGTCCCAACGGAACATCAAATTATTGGAATGGGTCCTGTAGAGATGACAGTCCGTCGCCCGAAAAAGCTAGCGAGCGTGTTGACAGAGTTGTTTGATTATACATTGGTTGACACAATGGAAGGGGCACAAATTTTCCGTTCTGCTTTAGAAAATTCAGCTTCTGAAATTATCGTAAAAGAACTTGATGCACCGACAGAACGGCCAGGACGTGGTAGTGTGCATCACTTAGCGATTCGTGTGAAAAATGTAGAAGAAATGTATGAGTGGGAACGAGAAATAAAAGAAAGAGGCTTTGTTTCTACAGGTGTCATTGACCGCCATTATTTTCATAGTTTTTATTTTAGAGATTCAAATGGCATCGTTTTTGAGTTAGCGACAGATGGTCCGGGATTGGCAATAGATGAAGAGATGGCGACACTTGGGGAAAGAATTACATTGCCACCATTTTTAGAAGAACGAAGAGAAGAAATTGAGCATCATTTACAACCATTAACATAAAGGGAGCGTATGAAACATGACATTAAAAGGAATCCACCATATTACAGCAATTACGAGTAGTGCAGAGGAGAATTATAAATTTTTCACTTATACGTTAGGGATGCGTCTAGTGAAAAAAACTGTCAACCAAGACGATATTCAAACATACCATTTATTTTTCGCAGATGATGAAGGAAATCCGGGAACAGATATGACATTTTTTGATTTCCCAGGTATTCCAAAAGGGTCACATGGAACGAATGAAATATATAAAACATCTTTCCGTGTGCCAACTGATGAAGCATTAGCATACTGGGTGAAACGTTTTGACCGATTAGGGGTGAAACATACTGGTGTGAAAGAACAATTTGGTAAAAAGACATTATCATTTGTCGATATGGATGATCAACAATATCAATTAATTTCAGATGAAAAAAACGCAGGAGTTGCCTCTGGTGCACCGTGGAAAAATGGCCCGATCCCATTAGAATATGCGATTACAGGTTTAGGACCAGTCGTCGTTCGTGTGGATGATATCGACTATTTCAAAGCATTATTAGAAAAAGTATTATTATTTAAAGAAATAGATGAAGATGGCAATTTCTATTTATTCGAAGTTGGGGAAGGTGGAAATGGTGCACAAGTTATTGTGGAATTCCGAGATGACTTACCATCAGCACGTCAAGGGTTTGGAACAGTACACCATGCAGCATTTCGTGTAGACGACAAAGATGCATTAGATAGATGGGACCATCATTTACGCCAGTTCGGTTTATCAACATCTGGTTTTGTGGAGCGTTTTTATTTTGGATCCTTATATGCACGTGTGGCACCGCAAATTTTATTTGAGTTTGCCACAGATGGTCCAGGATTCATGGAAGATGAGCCATATGAAACACTTGGAGAAAAACTTTCTTTACCGCCGTTTTTAGAATCAGAAAGAGAATTTATCGAAAGCAAAGTTCGCCATATTGATACAGTTCGTAGTACAAAAACATTTGAAAAAGAATATGAATAATAAAAAAGATTTGCGATAAAACGAAATGAAATAGAAAAGGGAGTTTCAGTAAATTAATTTTTACCGGGATTCCCTTTATCTTTGTAATTCTACTTTCTTGCAAGTGCACGATAGCCGAAAGCGACATGATGCAAATACAATTTTACACAACATAGAAGCGAACTCAAGTACTACGCAAGTTGCATCCTTCGACCTCCCACTCCATATTAATAAACGAATTGATACATCACTTGAATATAAAGCTGGATCATGACATAAAAACTAAGGGCGAATTTCCAATTGAATTTGATACCATTCGTTAACATGCCGAGCCCGTTCGAAGCGCTTAATACGATAACAGGCATGACAATAGGAGAAATAAAAATCGAAATCGCACTTCCTGACGTAATCGCAAGAACCATTAGCTCAGGTGGATAAGGAAGAGGCATACTTTGTAAAATACCTGCAACGAGTACCATCACTGTTAAAGGGCCTAATCCACAAAAACCTAATAAAATTACAATGAAAGGTAATATATACAAAAAATTAATGAAAGGAAAAGCAGCTTGTATGGCATGTAATCCTTTAATAAAATTAGTGGAAAAATTTGTACCATGTAAGGTATTGATTAACACACCGACAGCAATCATTAACGACAATTGATAAGACTGTCCAACAACCTTATTAGAAGCATAGTCTTTTATTACGACGAAAAACTTTCGCAATTTTCCTTTCCATACATAAAAGAAAAACATCCATCCGATGATCACGAGGGGAATGAGCACCATTAACTGAAAATGAAACAATCCATGCAATAGAAAAATTGTCCCGAAAAGACTGACGAATAATAAACTAAATTCCATCGTCTTTTTTACTTGTACTTCATGACTTGCTGCTGTCTTTAACAATGTTTGTAATTCTAATTGTAGTTCGGTCGTGACATCGATGTTTGCCCGTTTCATTCGTATCGACATAAAAATCATAGCTAAAAATGATCCGCAAATGGCAAAAATAAATCCTTGTAAAATCGAAAGCCATAAAGAAGCATTTAATGTTTCGACTGCATAGACGAAACTAGGGATACTAACGACCCATAAAGTCGACAATCCGAAGGCACGTAAAAGGGCTGTTCCTTTAAAATATTCCCAGTTTTCAGAAGTTTTTTCATGTAACACCATTTGTACGAATTGATACATCATCGTAATCGATCCGAATAATAAAAAATAAGCAATAATTTGCGTAAATGTTAACAAAGTAAAATAAAACTTTTTACCAGTATTAATGAACCGATAAAACAACCCCATGACATCTTCAATATATGGTTCCTCTTGTAATACGTAACTTATGAGTGGTACGACGATTAAGAGTCCGATAATATGGCGCATCTCGATTGCACCATTTTGTAATGTATGTAATATATCCATTTTCGCTGTTAACATTACTATAAAACTAATGACGAAAATAGTGAACGGTAACTTAAATTTAGGAATCGAAAGATGAATACTCGTAAAAATGAAAAAGGCAATCCCACTAATCGCCATGAAAAGTAATAAGAGCTCATTTGAAAATAAAGTAGTTATAAAATGAAAAAGTGCATAAAGGAATAATGTCACTTTTAGTGGGCGCTTGATAAATGTTTGCATATAACTTATCTCTTCCTATCGAAAAAAGTAATATATCATATATTTTATCACGTTCTAAAGAAAAAGAAAGGACGGCACCTTTTACTTTAAAGGTAATGCCGTCGTTGATTTTACTTCTTCATATGATAGACTAGTTTGAATCCCACTAATACTTCCGTGTGAACTTAATTTATTTCCGATGAAATTTTTTAAATCGGAACTGTCTTTTAAAACAACTTTTAATAAAAAGTCATATTCTCCAGTAATATGATGGCATTCTAATACTTCAGGCATCGCTACAATCGCAGCCTCGAATGCTTCTAATTGTACTGTTTGATGAATACTCGTTTTGACATATATAAAACATAAAAGGTCAAAGCCGAGTTTCTCACGGTTTAAAATAGTGACGTAATTTTTTATATATCCTTCCTGTTCTAAACGTTTCATTCTTCCGTGTGTGGCAGGAGGGGAAAGGTTTACTTTTTTTGCTAACTCTACATTGCTTAGGCTAGCATTGTTTTGAATTGTTTTTAATAATAATCTATCGATATCATCTAATTCTTTTTCTGCAACGAATGATTCTATCATGTATACCATCCTAACTCGTGTAATATTTTGTATTATATCAAAATTGGATAATAAAATAAAGTTTTTAACCGAAAAATAAAATGAAAATTAAATGTGCTATCGAGTTGCCAAATAGAATAATTTCGTAGTATACTATCATAGGATAAAAATGATATAAAAGAGACGTATAAAGCGAGAAGTTCATTGGGGAGCAGTGAATTTCTCCTTTTTCTTGTTTAATTTACATAAAAGGAGGACATTTATGGAAAAGAAAAATTTTGTATTGGCGATTTTATTAGGAAATTTATTTATCGCATTTTTAGGAATTGGACTCGTCATTCCTGTATTACCGACGATTATGAATGAATTACATTTAACCGGAAAAGTTGTCGGATATTTAGTGGCAGCATTTGCGATCACCCAATTAATCGCTTCGCCAATTGCTGGACAATGGGTAGATAAATACGGTCGTAAACGAATGATTGTAATTGGACTATTTGTGTTCAGTTTTTCAGAATACTTATTTGGTATTGGAACATCGGTGGAAATCTTATTTGTATCACGATTTTTTGGTGGAATAAGTGCGGCATTCATTATGCCAGCTGTAACGGCGTATATTGCAGATATTACGACATTGGAAACACGCTCAAAAGCATTAGGGTATATGTCCGCTGCGATTAGTACGGGATTTATTATCGGACCGGGTATCGGTGGGTTTTTAGCAGAATATGGATCGAGAGTTCCGTTTTTTGCGGCCGCAGTTTTAGCCGGATTAGCAGCAGTATTATCGATTATTACATTAAAAGAACCAGAACGACAAACAACAGAAGAGGAAGAAGTTGCAACTGTTCCGACGAATAAATTAAAACGTGTTGTCCGACCGGCATATATATTTGCCTTTTTAATTTTATTTATTTCTTCTTTTGGCTTAATGGCGTTTGAATCGCTATTTAGCTTATATGTTGATCATAAATTTGGGTTTACACCGAAAGATATTGCGATTATCATTACTGGTGCAGCACTTGTTGGTGCGATTACACAAGTATTATTGTTTGATAAATTAACGAAACGTTTTGGAGAAGTAAGGCTTGTTCGTTATTGTTTATGGTTTTCAGGTGTGTTCGTATTTTTAATGACGACAGCACATAGTTATGCATATATTTTATTTGTTACGATATTTATTTTTACAGGGTTTGATTTATTACGCCCTGCGATTACATCGTATTTATCCAAGGTGGCAGGTAATGAACAAGGGTTTGTTGGAGGAATGAATTCGATGTTTACAAGTATTGGAAATGTATTAGGTCCGATGGTTGGTGGTGCATTATTCGATATAAACTTAGATTATCCATATTATTTTACGACATTCATGATGATTGTAGCCATCATTACGGCATATATTTGGAAAGCGCCAGAACGGATAAATATCGTTCCGACAAAAGGAAAACGAAAGATTTTTGATAGACGAAAATAATTACGGTATACTGTAGAAAGGAATAGAATAGGGGTGTAATGATGGACAAACGTGAACGGATTATCCAGTCAGCAATTAAACTATTTCAAGAAAAGGGAATCGATAAAACGACGATTTCTGATATTGTCAGAAACGCAAACATTGCACAAGGTACTTTCTACATTTATTTTCCATCTAAATTGTCATTAATGCCTGCTATAGCAGAAGAGATGGTTCATGTTTTAATGGAACGAATTAAAGAAAAAATGGATACGAAAAATACTGTCGAACAACAACTACAACATATTATTCACGTTATTTTTGAAGTAAACAAACAATATAGTGAAGTACAAGCGGTTGTTTATGCAGGACTTGCTTCTTCAGAACATATAAAAGAATGGGAAATTGTCTATGAGCCGTGCTATCAAATGATTAGTCAATTACTAGAGGATGCACAAGAAAAAGGGGAAGTGACATCTACTATTTCTCCAAAACGAATGGCAAAATTGTTGATCGGACTAGTCGAATCAGCAGCAGAACAAGTATATTTATATGATCATAGTAATGAAGAAGAAGCGGGGAAGCAAAAAGAGGCGGTACAGCAATTTTTATTAGATGCTTTACGGATTGACAAGTAATAAAAAAGATGTAAAATGAATGATAGTCATTCAGTCGAGAGAAGCGATTAGGACAAAGTCGTAGAAACGGATGCGATTCTTACTGAGATAGAATCGATAGAGAGGCAGCAAGAAAACAACATGTCCTACGCTCTTTTTTATCGCTATAAAGTGAATGACATTCATTCACTTGGTTTTTAGGAGGAAGAAATATGAATAAAGCATGGATATATGTAGCATTAACATCATTTTTTGAGTTAGTTTGGATATTTGGATTTAATGTCGCCTCTCTATGGTGGCATTGGATTCCAATTGTCGTGTTCATTTTTATTGATTTTCACTTTTTAACAAAAGCATGTGAACAATTACCGACTGGAACGGTGTACGCCATTTTTGCAGCTGCCGGTACACTCGGTACTGCATTAATGGACGTATTTTTGTTTGGGGAAATTTTAACGTTCGGAAAAATTGGCTTTATGATGGTATTAATTTTAGGTGTCATTGGATTACAAGTTGCTGAAGGAATGGAAGAGAAAAAAGCGACGGAAGGATGGAAGTAATAATGGGATGGTTATTCGTATTTTTAGCGGCGATTAGTGAGCTGACGGGTGTTGTTGGATTGAAAAAATATAGTGAACAAAAAACGATGCCATCTCTTATTTTATATTTTGGTGGATTTGCTGCTTCATTTGCTTTTTTATATCAATCATTCAAATTTTTGCAAGTGAGTACGTCGTATGCGGTTTGGATTGGAATTGGAACGGCGGGGGCTGTTTTAATTAATATGATATTCTTTGGCGAGTCAAAAAGTGTTGGAAAAGTAATTAGCGTTATCTTCGTAGTTATCGGAGTTGTCGGCTTAAAGGCATTGTCTTAATGCGTCACGTGAAAAATGGTATGTCATAAAAAAACAGACAAGTCTTTGATTAGAAAAAAGATTCTAATCAAAGGCTTTTTTGTATATTTTCAATGATTTTGCACAAAGTATTCCATAATGCAATGTAAAGGTGGCGGATAAATTGCCTTATGAAGAATTAAAAGAAACGCTAGCAGAAAATAAACAGACGCTAGAAAAGGCATTTCAATATACGAATGATTTACAACTACAAATAATGACATTACAACAAAAGAAGGCTCTTGTCTGTTCATTAGAAACGATGGCAGATGAACAGAAAATGGGACAGCAACTTACAGCAATAGAAGCTGGTATTTCACTGAGTGATATGTCGGAAAAAGTAACAACTATACAAGAGATTGTGGAAGCGATCCTTATCGGAAATACAGTTATTTTATTAGAAGGAAAACAAGAAGGTATCGTCTTACAAACGGTACAAGAACATGAACGGACACCAGATGAGCCTGAAAATGAACGAGTCGTACAAGGGGCACATAATGGATTTATTGAAAACTTAGATATCAATGTTCATTTAATAAGACGATGTCTACAACAAGAAAATTTGCATGTTACATATAAAAGTGTCGGAAAACAAAATGAGAATAATGTAGCGATTGTTTATCTTAAAGGGGAAGCGAATGAAGAGACGATCCAATATATCGAAGATCAATTAGAAGGGATGCAAGAGAAAAAAGTGACGGTCATCGGAGATTTAGTGAACTATCTTTTACGTCATGTGAAGACGATTTTTCCGAAGAAATTATATACAGGAAGGCCCGACCGAACGACTGCATATTTAACTGAAGGAAAAATCGCTATTTTAATGGACAATAATGCTATCGCATGTATTGTCCCGATTTCATTTTTTGCCTTTTTTCATTCACCAGATGACTTTAACGGGCAAGTATACGACGGTATCCTTTTCCGTTTTATTCGATTAGCGAGTTTCTTCGGTGCACTAATTTTTCCAGCGACATATATTGCGATTATTACATTTCACTTTGAAATTATCCCTTTTGAAATGGTTACGCTCGTAAAAAATTCGATTGAAACGGTCCCATTTCCACCGTTTTTTGAGGCGTTTATTATGATTGTGACGATTGAACTTATTAGAGAAGCTGGAATTCGTTTACCATCCCCGATTGGACAGACGATCGGAATTGTCGGTGGAATTATTATCGGAGAAGCGGTTGTTACCGCTGGACTAGTTTCCAATGTTGTCGTAATTGTCATTGCATTAACGGCCATCATGTCGTTTACGATATCTTCCTATGAAATGGGAAATATATTACGTATATTATCCTTTCCGATTATGGTTGCAGCGTCTTTATTTGGCTTTGTCGGAATTGTTGCTAGTGCTTTAATTATTTTATTCCATTTATGCAAAGTAAAAGTGCTCGATACACCTTATTTCTATCCGTTAGCACCTTTTGATTTTGCTTCAATAAAACGAACATTATTTCGTTTTCACACCGAAACAATGGACGTTAAAAAGAAATGAGTGTTGAAGGATGAATGAAGGGAAAACTATTTTACCTTATCAATTATTTTTTTTGTTAATTCAAACACAAATAGGGGTAAGTGTTGTTTCATTACCTCATGATGTGTTTAATACGGCAAAAGGAGACGGATGGATTTCGGTTCTCTTAACAGGCGTCGTAGTACAATGTATCATTTTTATGTATATATTTTTAATACAACGATTCCCAAACTCTTCATGGAAACAAATATGCGAGACATTGTTCGGAAAAATAATTGGTAAGTTCATTGTCTTTCTATATATTGTCTATTTCCTCTGTTTAACGAGTATCACCCTTGCGAAATATGCATTATTGTTAAGTGCATGGATGATGCCCCGCACACCGAGTTGGGTGTTGCTTCTGTTAATGTTAATCATTGTATTCTATATCTTCACAGAAAAATTAGAAACAATTGCACAATTTTATGTGTTAACATCTGTCATATTACTCGTTTATGTTGGGGTTAATATATATGCATGGAAAGAAGCGAATTTGACCTTTATTTTCCCGATTGGAAAAAGCGGTGTACCCCATATTTTAGAGGGAATAATAGAAGTATTTCCTTCCTTTTCAGGGATTGAATTATTATTAATCTTTCATATATATATTCGTGCGGAGAAAAAGAAAATTTTAAAAATAGCAACCATTTCAAATATTTGTTTAACTTTCTTTTATACGTTTATTACGTTTACGTCATTAGTATTTTTAAGTCCGGAAGAATTAAAGCTTGTACCTGAACCTGTTCTATATTTAGTCAAATCATTTAGTTTTAAAATCATCGAACGCCCTGATTTAATATTTACGTCGATTTGGATCGTTTTAGTCGCAACGACATTAACGACATTCCTTTATGCGACGAAATATTTATCATTGCATCTATATAAGAGGGGGAAACCGCGATTTGTAACAATATTTTTATTAGTTGTTTGTTATATAGCGGCTATTTCACTTCGTAATACATATACATTGCAAACGGTGTTAGATTATTTTATCTATGCGGTCATTGTGTTTATGGTCGTTATACCACTAATCTCCTTTCTAATTACCTTTATTTTTTCGAAAAAAGAGGTGGAACCGTAATGCGTTCAATTGTGGTATCAATTATTTTATTGTTGTTGCTAACTGGCTGTTGGGATCAACGTTTATTAAAAGAACATACCTTAATTTTGTCAATTGGATATGATCTGACGGAAGACGGAAAAATTGAAAAAACGATTACCTTCCCAGATAAAAGTGGTGGGGGTGGGCAAGTAAGTATGTCGACGAACACAGAAATCATTTCGGTTATCGCCAATACGGTAAAAGATGCTGAAACTAAAACGGATGAATATTCTCCAGAAAAATTCGACCGGTCGAAAGCAAAAGTGATTTTAATCGGAAAAGATTTAGCTGAATCCGGTATTTTTCCAACATTAGATTCTGTTTACCGTGATTTACGCGCCCCATTATATGCTTCTGTTGCGATTGTTGATGGTACCGCAAAAGATGCATTGGAAGTAGAAGATACGTATTCGTTATTAACGAGTGAATTTTATTCTGAATTATTGAAGACGGCAAGTAATGCAGGAATTATAAAAGATGATAATATACAAGAAATTTGTCCAGTTATTTTAAGTGACGGAAAAGATATTGCTATACCACAAATAGCTTTAATGGATAATGGCAAACGAGCAAAAATTACTGGTTCAACACTATTTAATGGCGATAAATCGAGTGGAGAGCTATCGTTAGATGAAAATATTATGTTATTAACATTAATGGGGGTAAAGAATAAAAATCGTAAAATGAATTTCCTCGTAGATCCAGATCAAGAACGACGCGAGAAGCAATATGTAAATTTTTCTATCCGAAATGAATATCAGCATGTAACGTGGGAACGTACAGGAGATAATGATCTTACAGTTACCGTGAAATTGTCTTTACAAATTGAAATAGACGAATATGCGAGTGATCATTTATATGATGAAGATAAGGCAAAATATTTAGTAGATGCCATTACGAAGCAAAGTGAAAAACGGGCGAAAAAAACAATTGAAAAAATCCAAGAAGCAAATAATGATACGCTTGGTATAGGGGAGAAAATAAAAGCATATGATCCACAATTATGGCAAAAAGTAAATTGGAAAGAAATGTATCCGGAGATTACTATTGAGCCTGAATTCGATATCGAAATTATTCGTCACGGTATATTGAATTAAAATAAGGATGTCGTTTAGGACACAAAATATTTTTTCATATATTCAAGAGAGATTTTAAGATGTATACTGTATGTATCATAAAAAAGGTGGGGTACATATGGAAGAACAATTATTATTCGATCAGATGAAGTTAATTCGCAAAATGACATTACATGAATTCAAACATGTAACGGAAGAACAAGCAGATGTTATTCCAGAAGGATTTCGAAATAATATACGCTGGAATTTAGGGCACATTTATGTCGTTCAACATGCATTATTGCAACATTATGGTGGAATTGAATTAGAAATGGATGAGCGGTTTCAACAATATTTTTCCCCAAACACTTCGCCGAATGATTGGGAAGGTACACCTCCATCACTAGATGAAATAAAAGAAAAATTAGAAAAACAAGTAGAAGAAATAGAGGTAGCATTAAAAGGGAAATTAGGTGACACAGCAAAAGAACCATTTTTACGACAAAATAATGTTGGGCAAATTTTTTCATTTACATTTTATCATGAAGGATTACATGTGACTGCGGTGAAAGATTATAAACGAATTTTGTCGGTTCAATAAGAAAAAACTTGAAAAATGATGATAAATAACTAGGTAGGGTAAAATTGTATAGGAAAATAGTGTTTATGTAAGTTTTTTATGTAAATGAAAAATATGGAAAGGGAGTTCCATTAAATGCCAATTCTAAGCTATTTATTAAACTGAAAACACGTATATGAATAATATACAAATAAAATAAAATTGTTAAAAAACAATCATGGAAATACGACTGATTATAAGTAGAAAGTCGTATGAAAACGATTGTTTTTTTTATGCATATTTTAAAAAATGTTTTAGAAATTTTCATGACGGTTATATGTCCTCTAACTGGCATTTGAAATAAGTGCTAGGAAAAGAGAAAAAAGAGAGGATGTATAAGATGGTAGATGAATTGAAGTATACGTGGGATAACATGATTAGTAGTATCGTCATGGAATTACCTAACGTCATTAAAGCAATTTTGTTATTGTTACTTGCATGGGTGATTGCAATTATTGCTCGGAATGTATTCAATAAATTATTAGTAAAAGTAGGATTTGGTAGAGCATTAAGTAAAACGCCATTTGTTGCTGATGAGAAAAGCGGAAATGAATTACTAGAAAATATCGGAAAACTCGTTTATTTCTTAGTGTTTATTCTGTTTTTACCGACGGTGTTTGGTGTATTAAATATGACAGAGGTTGCAGCACCAATCTCAAATATGATGGATAAATTTTTATACTTTATTCCAAATATTATTGCAGCTGCGGTCATTATTTTAATTGGTGTATTCGTAGCGAAATTAGTGAAGCAGCTATTTGAACAGTTTTTCACGACATTGAATATTGATAAATGGGTAAACAAAGTTTTACCAAATAAAGGGGAAACAGAGGAAGCACAAGCGACATTATCTTCTGTTATTTCGAATATTATTTTTATCGTTATTTTAATTCCGTTTATTACAATTGGGTTGGAAGCGTTAAATATTCAAACGATTTCTCGTCCGATTGAATCTGTCTTAAACAATGTACTAGCAATGATTCCTGGAATCTTCGTAGCGATTATTTTAATCGTTGTCGGATTTTACATCGGAAAATTTGTCGGTAGTTTATTAACGAACTTACTGCGTGGAGCAAACATTAATAAAGTGTTTGATTCATTAGGTATTTCAAATAAAGTAGATGGTAAAGGATTCGACATTGCAAACTTTATCGGTAAACTTGTTCAATTTGTGATTGTATTATTCTTTACGGTTGAGGCTTTCCAAGTGATTAACTTGAAAGTGTTAAATACAATTGGATTTGCGATTATTACGTACTTACCATTCTTACTAAGTGCGATCATCATTTTAGGAGTAGGATTATTATTAGCGAATATTGTTGGTAATTGGGTACAGAAAAATACGAACAATGCCATTTCTGCTCTATTAATTAAAGGTGTTATCATTACATTTGCAGTATTTATGACGTTAGACCAATTGCACTTTGCAACGAGCATTGTGAATATTGCTTTCATGATTATTTTAGGTGGATTTATGATTGCCTTTGCGATTTCATTCGGTATTGGCGGACGTGAATTTGCGAAAAGACAATTAGAAAAATTAGACCAAAAAATGAATGACCCGAAATAAAAAGAATATGTAACATAGGCTCATAAAACGAAAGGAGTTTCAGTAAAGGTAATTCTTTACGGAAGCTCCTTTTTGCTTCGTCATGTTCTTTGCGGTAAGCGGTGCATATATTTTTTATAAATGATAGGTTAAAAACGAATACAGATTTATAGGCAGAAAAACGGCATCTTCCATTTGGAGAAAATGCTTCCATAACTGTTTTGTTATGGGACAATTTATGATACATTTAATTACGTATAAAAGAGATATTAGGAGGCAATAAAATGCATGAAACAGCGCATATTTTAGAGGCGAAACAATTTATTACGTCTAAGACAGATTTAGTGCCTGAAATTGGAATTATTTTAGGGTCAGGTTTAGGATCTTTAGCCGATGAAATGGAAAATGCAACAGTTATTCCATATAAAGAAATTCCTCATTTTGCCGAATCGAGTGCAATCGGCCATGCAAATGAATTAGTTATTGGAGCATTAGAAGGAAAGACAGTAGTTGCGATGAAGGGTCGATATCATTATTATGAAGGATATTCGCTTGATGATGTAACATTTCCAGTTAGAGTGATGAAGTCGTTAGGTATTGAAAATTTAATTATTACGAATGCATGTGGAGCAGTAAATACTTCATTTAATCCTGGTGATTTAATGTTAATTACAGATCATATTAATTTAACTGGTCAAAATCCGTTAATTGGACCGAATAATGATGAATTAGGAACACGTTTTCCTGACTTATCGGAAGCATATAATCGTGCATTAGGAAATATTGCAAAGGACGTTGCGAAGGAGCACGATATTACATTGCATGAAGGTGTGTATACTTGGTGGACAGGTCCAGCATATGAGACACCAGCAGAAATTCGTATGATTCGTACATTAGGTGGCGACGCTGTCGGAATGTCTACCGTACCGGAAGCAATTATTGCTGCGCACGCCAACATTAACGTATTAGGTGTTTCATGCTTAACGAATATGGCATGCGGTATTTTAGATGAACCTTTAAGCCATGAAGATGTTATTGCAGTTGCAGCGAAGTCGAGAGAAGCTTTTATGACATTAATTAAAAATGTGATGAAAAAAATATAAATCGAAGAACAATGCGATTCACTTATGGGGTAATTACACTCTATAAGTGAATTGTTTTTTGTTAAAAAAGAGTAAGTTTACTTTGAACGTATATCGTTAATGACGCACTTATTTAATGGTCTAGTAATAACGGTGTTCTTTTCATCGCGCATGCTTAATATTCATTTTATCGTTTTTAAAAAATAGATTTGCATGATACTCTATGTTAAAATATGTGCAAGTGAATTTTAAAAAATATGGATGGTACCTTATAATGGTGGAGTGAGGATGAATTGACAATAGAAAATAATAAAGTACTAACAAAAAAAGATAAAGTGCTATTAGATATGTTTCAAATCGATCGGGATAATCCAGAAGCGGTAGCAACATTTATGGAAAAAGCAGATGGAGTAATGGATGGATTCCGTGAATTAATGGAATTATGTGGTGAAGATCCTAAAAGAGACGGGCTATTAGACACACCTTATCGAGTGTTAAAAGCATATGGCGAGTACACGGAAGGATACCGCGAAGATCCAAAACGTCATTTAGAAAAAATATTTGATGTTCCTCATAAAGAATTAGTGCTCGTGAAAGATATTGAATTTTATTCGATGTGTGAGCATCATTTCGCACCATTTTTCGGTGTCGCACATGTTGGGTATATTCCGAACGAACGTATTACAGGTTTATCGAAAATTGCCCGTATGGTCGAAGGATATGCTAAAAGGTTTCAAGTACAGGAACGAATGACGACAGAAATCATTAGTGCGATTGAGGAAGTATTAGAGCCAGCAGGTGTAATGGTTGTGATGGAAGCGAAGCATATGTGTATGTGTGGAAGGGGCGTACGTAATACGAGCTCTTCTACGACAACATCTTCTGTACGCGGAATTTTTGCGAACGATCACCGTGCAAGAGATGAATTTTTATCATTAATACGTAGATAATAGGAAAACACTAAAAACAATTCGTTTTTAGTGTTTTTTTATGCATCTTAAAACCCCTGGCTCTACCGAAGGTTTTAAGTAACTTTTAGTGTGGTGTTAAAAATGCCTCCTATCGTAATAAGATAAAGTTGGTTTCCCGACCACCATAACTTATAACAGAAGGAGACAGTCCTAGTGTAGGATAAGAAAAGACATAGTGAAGATGTAAGTATCATATTGTAATTGATCCAAAATACAGACGACAAATTATTTATGGAAAATACAAAAAGAGCATAGGAGAAATTATAAGAAGTCTTTATGATAGAAAAATGTAGAGATTCATGAAGCAAATGCTTGTAGATATTCCACCAAAATTAAGTGTCTCTCAATTTATAGGTTATTTAACAGGAAAGAGTAGCTTAATGATGGTTGATCGTCATGCAAATTTATAGTACAAATATGAAAACTAGGTAGTTGCAAGAATGCGGGTCAAAGTTGCAAGAATACGTGTTGAAGTTGCAAGAATGCGGGTCGAAGTTGCAAGAATCTGGGTCGAAGTTGCAAGAATGTGGGTCGAAGTTGCAAGAATACGTGCCAAAGTTGCAAGAATGCGTGCCGAAGTTGCAAGAATGCGGGTCGAAGTTGCAAGAATGCGGGTCAAAGTTGCAAGAATACGGGTTAAAGTTGCAAGAAAGCGTGCCGAAGTTGCAAGAATACGAGTCGAAGTTGCAAGAATACGGGTCAAAGTTGCAAGAATGCGTACCGAAGTTGCAAGAATACGAGTCGAAGTTGCAAGAATACGGATCTAAGTTGCAAGAATACGGATCTAAGTTGCAAGAACGCAACCATAAAATCCAATCACCTCCCCACAAAATGGAAATAGGAGTTTTGGTGTAGAAGATATTTTGTGGATACAGTTGGAAGAAACAAAAATCAAATCTAGGAATATATAAGAAATCAGTTAAAAGATAATGATATAAACGATCAACTAACGTTATTCG
This sequence comes from Pseudogracilibacillus sp. SO10305, assembly GCF_037072005.1. Taxonomy (NCBI): domain Bacteria; kingdom Bacillati; phylum Bacillota; class Bacilli; order Caryophanales; family Bacillaceae; genus Pseudogracilibacillus; species Pseudogracilibacillus sp. SO10305. The sequence goes on from NZ_JAXHDE010000005.1 coordinate 35,190, forward strand.
AAGAGTGCGAATCATTTACGGGACAACAAAATTAAAAAGATAACTTATGGGGGCACTACCTTCATACTGGTGGTTTTGATTCATTAGTACTTGTAATAAAGGATACGTAAGAAGAGAATGAAGCATTGTTACAATAATGGTACATCCGAAACAAATGAGTTTAAGATAAACGCATTTTTTCGTCAGAAAGTATGATGTTAAAAATGAAAAAAATTGATGTATATATATTGCGATTTCATTCAATCTGTACTATGATTAAAAACAAATCATACTAAACTAATCGGAAAAGAATTACTTAGTCGTTATCATATATAATGATTTATTTTTCGGTATAGAAAGGAAGGCTTTTTTTGGATATTTTGCAAGTTGTACTTATTTTACTTATCTTTACAGTACTTATTTTTGGGTTATTTCAATTACAACGAAAACATATTTCCTTTGGGAAGCGGGCATTACTCGCTTTGGTCGTTGGGATTGTTTTTGGATTAATCATTCAATCCATTTATGGGGCATCATCCCCGATTGTTGAAACAGCAATGGACTGGATCAATATCGTTGGTGATGGATTTGTATCATTATTAATGATGCTCGTCATTCCGATCGTCTTTATTGCTATATTACGAGCGTTCACTAGCTCGACTTTTACAGAAGGCTTTGGAAAAATTAGTGGAATTGTTATCGGAATATTAGTTGCAACGGTAATGATTTCAGCGGCAGTAGGGGTTGGTTCAGCAAGTTTATTCCAACTAGATGGAATAGAAATTACAGAAGGTAATGAAGAGTTTGAAGCAATTCAACGCATTGAAGAAAGAGCGGCCGATATTGAAGGGGATACATTGCCGACGATGATTCGTAATATGATTCCAGCGAATATTTTTGTCGATTTTACACAGGAACGTTCCACTTCAGTAATTGCTGTCGTTATATTTAGTGTCATTGTCGGTACAGCTTATATGGGTGTACGGAGAAAACAACCAGATTATGCAGAAAAGTTTGCAACAGGGGTAGAAGTAATATTTACGATTATTATGCGTGTTGTAACACTTATTTTACGTTTAACACCGTACGGTATATTAGCGTTAATGCTAAATAAAGCAGCGACGAGCGATATTGCGACATTTATTGATTTAGGTAAATTTATTATCGCTTCATATGTTGCTATTCTTATTATGTTTATCGTGCATATGCTACTAATTCGTTTTGCGGGATTAAATCCATTTACGTATGTGAAAAAAGCACTGCCTGTATTAATATTTGGATTTTCTTCTCGTTCAAGTGCAGGTGCATTGCCATTAAATATTGAAACACAAAAAAGAGGCCTCGGTGTCTCAAACGGAGTGGCAGATGTTGCAGGAGCATTTAGTGTAACAATTGGTCAAAATGGATGTGCTGGTATTTATCCAGCGATGTTAGCGGTCATGGTTGCGCCGACAGTTGGTATTGATCCATTTACTCCATCCTTTATTGCGATGTTATTAATCGTTGTTGCCATTGGTTCGTTTGGTGTTGCTGGAGTGGGCGGAGGAGCGACATTTGCTTCTTTAATTGTTCTATCTACATTAAATTTACCGATTGCGATTGTAGGGTTATTAATTTCCATCGAGCCGATTATCGATATGGCTCGTACAGCATTAAATATTAGTGGAGGAATGACGGCAGGTATTTTAACGTCAAAAATTACGAACAATCATGATAAAACAATTTATGATGATAAAACAAAACAAATTGACATGAATTATGATGCAATGTAAGTGTTAAAACGTCCCCTTAAAGTTAGAATGATATGCTAACTTTAAGGGGCTTTTCTTTGTCTACATATAACTATGAAAAAAGCAACAATATATTGTACATGTTGTTACAAAAGGTAATCTCCCAAAAATACATAGAACGATAATAGTTATTATAAGAATCATATTCCATAATTACATTGGTCTTTTTATTTTATTATATGATACGATACTATTAATATTTCACAAAAAAAGAAAGGAGGATCTTATGCATAAATTTCCAATTCGTCTGCCCGCTATTATATGTATGTTACTTTTCGTATCGGCTTGTTCCGACAAAGATAAACCATTAATTGTTGAATCTGATTCTAAAAGGGAAGAAGTTATAACAGAAGTAGATATTTTTCAAGATATGATGTATCGATTAAATAACGTATATTTTCCAACAGATGTTGGACATTTAGAACGAATGTCTATTTCTTATGAAGTAGAAAATGATGAGTTAAATCTAGAATATAAGTATAACACTTATCATGAAAAAAAAGAGAAAGGATTGACCATCCCTTCAAGAATAAGTTTGTACGTAAATCATGAAGATGCGAATAACAAGAAGTTTCTTGAGGGAAAAGGTCGATATTTCGCACTGGACAGTTTGGAAGGTTATATTCAAGAACGAAATGGCCAAATAACGTTTCTTGGTACAGACAATGAATATGATGATGAATTTTTATATGTATTTGATGACATAGAAGAATCAGATAGTTTTCAAGCTATCTTTGATCTAGACATGCAAAAAAGGCTCCATTTAGATTATGTAAAAGGTTATGCATTTTTTGATTATTTATTTCAATTAGATATGGAAGATCAGTCCTTTTTAGATTTGCAACATACTAATTTTGAGATTAAAAAAATAAGTATGCAAATCGTCAATTCTTTTGAACACGATAAACCGTCTCTCGGTAGTGAATTATATATTACATATGGCTATGAGGACTATACTTTCACATTAAGCATGTCGACATTAGGTACAAGAAATGCTCCTTCTTATCGAGTGTGGGAAGAGAATGGATATGAATATTATGTACACGGGAATTATTCGGGGGAACAAGGTGATGAATTTAAGATTGAAAAGGAAGATTATAAAGAATTTATTCGTTTTATCAATCGAAAAATAACGGATGAGTAAAGAGAGGTAGGATTGAATCATAATAAATGAGTTCTAAATTTTTTACTGTATACATGCTGTTGTCCTCCTCCTTTGTAGCGTAAGCCTTAATGGTGGAGGAATTATTACTTTGTATGATTGATTGCTATTGGAAATCCTAGTTACAGTAGGATAGATATTAAGAATATAAAGTCAGTTAAAGAAGACTCTGAATAAGATGCTATATCTATTTTCATTCTAGTATGTTATACTAATTAAGTAGTCGAATATGTTTGAAATGAATTATTTTTTAACCTTATCCGCACTGGCGCAACTTAGGGGTTGCAAGGATGTATGAGTAGGTAGGGCTTACATTGTTTAAGTTTATGAAACGCCCGCGGCAGTTTATTTTTAAAATTCGAAATATAAGGCATCTACAATGGTAGGTGTCTTTTTCTATGGCTAAATATCTCTCTTTGACGTATTTTTACGTAATACGAGGAGGATGAAAAGTGAATCTATTGTAAGAGATGTAAACACAAAATGGCACAAAATTTTAGTGAATTTTAATTTTAAAGAATAAACTAGACCATTACGAACCAAGATAACAGTTGTTTTCCTATCATTCACCTTTAATAACCGTCCCAAACTTAGTTCCGAACGAATACATTTCCATGCATATTGTTAGACAATCCATAAAAGTAAAAAACCTTGAAACACTGATGAAATCAATGTTTTCAAGGTTTTTAAAAATGTTAAATGTGTTAAGTTTCGCTTAACGAGAGTAGAATTCAACGATTAATGCTTCGTTAATTTCTGCTGGTAATTCAGAACGTTCAGGTAAACGAGTGTACGTACCTTCTAATTTGTCTGCATCAAATGTTAAATACTCTGGAACGAAAGTGTTTAATTCTAGAGATTCTTTAATGATGTCTAAGTTACGTGCTTTTTCACGTAATCCGATTGTTTGACCTGTTTTCACACGGTATGAAGGGATATCTACACGACGTCCATCAATTGTAATGTGACCGTGGTTTACTAACTGACGTGCTTGACGACGAGTACGAGCAAAACCTAAACGGTAAACTAAGTTGTCTAAACGTGATTCTAAAAGAACCATGAAGTTTTCACCGTGAATACCTTTCATTTTCCCAGCTTCGTCAAATAAAGTACGGTATTGACGTTCGTTTAATCCATACATGAAACGTAATTTTTGCTTTTCTTGTAATTGTAAACCGTATTCTGAGATTTTTTTACGTTGTGTTCCGTGTTGACCTGGTGCGAAAGGACGTTTGCTTAATTCCTTACCAGTTCCTGTTAATGAAATTCCGTAACGACGGGATTTCTTCCATAATGATCCTGTAAAACGTGCCATTTGACATGACTCCTTTAATTTTATTATTGCATAAAATAAGGAAACGTGAACGAGATCTTGTCCATTTTGTTTTCATGTATCTTCGCTCCAGCAGCCGAGAGTTACGCAATACACCTCCTAATTAGAGGAACAAAATGCATTCAAGCATCTGTGCACATAAGCTACCTAATTATTTTACACAAAAGATATTATAGTATCAATTCGTATAAATGTCAAATTGATTTAAACAAAACAAATAGAAAGATTGGGAAATATAATTTAAAAGGAAAAATCGCTATTAAAACATAATGGTTACAAAGGTTCAAAAGGGGAAATGTAAGAAATAAATAGACATTCATATTTACATCTTATTTTTTTGTGTTTTTTTAGCCATAATGGAACAAAACATGTTATTATATATGAAAGAGGATACAGAATGATGAAGATATATTTTTATAAAGAAGAGAGAAGTTTATTTTATACATATATCCTTCTATAAAAAATGATTAGGAGGTACATCATGGAAATTATTATTGCAATCATTTTAGCCGTTATTGTACTTATTATAATTGGATTAATGCTACGTAAAAAAGTGTATGACAAAGTGGATTTATATGAAAAGTGGAAATTAGATATTATGGGGCGAAATGTTGCCGAGGAACTTTCTAAAATTAAACAATTAACTTTAGAAGGGGAAACGAAAAAACAGTTTGAACAATGGAAAAAAGATTGGGATACAATTTTAACAGATGATTTAGCGAAAATCGAAGAAATGTTGTATGACACAGAACAAGCGGCAGATAAATTTCGTATTAAAAAAGCGAACGAGCAATTCGTGAAAATGGACGCATCTTTACAAGTGATTGAAGAAAAAATCGAAAATATTTTAAAAGAATTAGATCAATTATTACAAACAGAAGAAAAGACGCGTGAAGAAATCGAAGAGCTTGAACCTGTTTTACATACATATAAAAAACAATTAACACAAAATCATTATCAATATGTAAAAGCTGTAAAACGTTTTGAAGCAATGGTGCAACAATTAGAAGAACAGTTTGAACAATATCATGCCGAAGTGAGTGAAGGAAATTACGGAAAAGCAGCTACAATGAAAGATGAAATAAAAGAGAATTTAACTATATTACAAACAGAAATGGATCAGTATCCTGAAGTATATAAACAGTGTAAATCTGAATTGCCTTCGCAATTAGATGAATTATACCGTGGTATGGAGGAAATGAAAGAGGACGGGTATCGTCTCGAACATTTAAAATTAGACAAGGAAATTCAAGCTTATCAAGCGCGCCTCATCGATCTAGTCATCGAATTAGAAAAGGAAAGTGTAGAAAAGGTTACACCGACAATGGTCGAAATAGAAGAACGTATTCAAGAGATGTATGACCAATTGGAGCAAGAGGCATTAGCAAAAAATTATGTTATTAGTAAAATGCCGAATTATGAAAAAGCGGTAACTTCTTTTGATTCAGCGTTTGAGGAAACGAAGGAAGAAGTAGAAACATTAAAACAAGCGTACTATTTTGAAGATGATGATTTGGAAAATTATCGTAATTTAGAAAAGAAAACCGAGCAGTTGAAAGAGAAATTATCGACATTCCAAAAACAACTGGAAGAAAATAGTGCAGCACATTCGAATGTACGCACAGAGTTAGAGAATGCGTTTGAGCAACTAACACAAATGGAAGAAGACCACGAAACATTTAAATCATATATTCAAACATTGCGTAAAGATGAAATGGAAGCGAAAGAGAAATTACAAGAAATGACGGACGCCATTTTTAAAACAAATCGTACATTAAAGGCGAGTAATTTACCTGGCATTCCAACATATATTTGGAACTTATTAGAAGAAGCAACACATAAAAACGATCGAGTGCTCGCAGCATTAGAAAACGAACCATTAGATATGATTGAAGTGAAAAATGTATTAAATGAAGCGGGAGATGCGGTTGAAAATGTTGTTGAACATACGAATGTTATGTTAGACCAAGCTGATTTAACGGAAAAGGTTATTCAATATGCCAACCGGTACCGCAGTAAATCAGTTAATTTAGCCGATGTGTTGGAAGAGGCCGAAAGCTTATTCCATCATGCAAAATATGAAGAAGCATTAGAGGTTGCAGCGAAAGGAATTGAAGCTGTAGAACCTGGTGCATTAAAGAAAATAGAAAAAATTCAAGAACAAACAGTATGACAAATAGAGGTTTGGACAACGTAAATGATGAATGGTAGATGAACGTTTCACATCATTCTTAGGGCGTTGGCCTAACCTCGTTTTATTGCTTTTAACAATGGATTAAATATAGGAAGTGTTGAAATGATTTATTTAGATAATAGTGCAACAACAAAACCAGATGCCACTGTTTTACAAAGTTTTATGCAAGTGAATGAGAAATATTATGGAAATCCATCTTCCATTCATAAAATGGGTGGAGAAGTAGAAAAATTACAAACGAAAGCACGTGAACAAGCAGCACAATTGCTCGGTGTAAATCCTTCAGAAATTATTTTCACTTCAGGTGGTACAGAAGGAAATAATATGGCGATTAAAGGGATCGCTTTACAACATCAACAACGTGGGAAACATATTATTACTTCTAGTATAGAACATCCTGCAGTATATGATACGTGCCTTTCATTGGAAAAATTAGGTTTCACTGTGACAGTTTTACCTGTAAATGAACATGGAATCGTTGATGTGAAAGCATTAAAAGCTGCGATTACAGAGGAAACGATTTTAGTATCCATCATGCATGTAAACAATGAAATTGGGGCAATTCAACCGATGGAAGAAATTGGCGAAATAGTACGTGCCCATAAAAAAATATTTTTTCACGTCGATGCAGTGCAAGCGTTAGGGAAGATACCTGTTCATATAAAACGTGCAAATGTAGATTTGTGTACCTTTTCTGGACATAAAATAAATGGCTTAAAAGGAACTGGTTTATTATACGTACGAGACGGTGTCACGCTGTTTCCATTGTTTCATGGTGGTGGACAAGAACATGGACTTCGTTCGGGAACAGAAAATGTGGCAGGCAATGTCGCTTTCGTTCGAGCATTACGTCTTATTTTAGAATGTGAGGCAAAAAAGAGTGAACATTTACATTCTATTCAAAAACAATTATTAGAAGGTTTAGCTGAAATGGCACATATATATGTCAATTCAACAGCGGAAGGTGCACCACATATCGTTCATTTTTCGGTGCCGGGTATTAAACCAGAAGTATTGATCCATGCATTATATGAAGAAGGGATTATTTTATCGACAAAATCAGCATGTTCATCGAAGCAAGAAGATAAAAGTCGTGTCTTAGAAGCATGTGGAAAGAGCGAAGAGATTGCAACTTCAGGCATTCGTCTAAGTACAAGTTATCATACGACAGAAGCGGAAGTGACACAGTTTTTAACTGTATTACATTCGACAGTTACACAATTAAAAGGGATATTGGGGTAGATAATAATGGAATATGATCACATTTTAATCCGTTACGGTGAATTAGCATTAAAAGGTAAAAATATTAAGCAATTTATCGTCCGTTTGCAACAAAATATTCGAGAAGCTTTATATGAATACGAACAAGTAAAAGTAAAACGTTCATTAGGGCGTTTATTTGTAGAACTTCATGGAGCAGATCCGACGCCGATTATGGAAAGATTACAAAAAGTGTTTGGGATTTATAGTTTAAGTTTAGCGATTAAAGTAAATAATGAAGAAGAGGCAATTAAAGAAGCGGCATTACATGCATTATTAAGTAGCAAAAATGCAAAAACGTTTAAAGTTGCTGTTCGACGTGCGAATAAAAATTTCCCGATTCGTTCACAAGAGATGAATCAAATTTTAGGGGGACATTTATTACGTCATAGTGAAGGGTATACGGTAAATGTACATGAACCAGATGTTGAAATACGTGTTGAAATTCGCGAAAAAGCAACATACATTACTTCTACAGTTGTAAAAGGTGCTGGTGGATTACCAGTAGGTTCAAGTGGTAAATCGTTATTACTTTTATCAGGTGGGATCGATTCACCTGTTGCAGGATATTTAATGATGAAACGTGGCCTTGAAATCGAAGCGGTTCATTTTCATTCTCCACCATTTACAAGTGAACGCGCGAAACAAAAAGTGTTAGATTTGGCAAAAATTTTAACCGAATATGGTGGTTCGATTAAAGTGCATTTAGTTCCATTTACGGAATTACAACAAGAAATTTTTAAACAGATACCAGAGCGCTACGGTATGACGGTGATGCGTCGTATTATGCTCCAAATTAGTGAAAAAATTTGTCAAAACAATCATATTTTAGCGGTAACAACTGGTGAAAGTTTAGGACAAGTGGCAAGTCAAACGTTGGCTAGTATGAATACCATTAATGAAGTGACGAATATTCCTGTATTACGCCCGCTCGTGGCGATGGATAAAGAAGAAATCATCACATATTCACGAAAAATTGGTACGTACGATTTATCCATTTTACCATATGAAGATTGTTGTACGATATTTGTACCGAAAGCACCAAGTACGAATCCAAAGCGTGAAAAAGTGTTGCAATTAGAAGAGGGAGCAGACTTCACATCATTTATTGATAAGGCAATGGCTGGAATCGAAGTTGTAACCGTTGATGCGAAGGCGATTGAAGAGGATGATTTTTCGGATTTATTATAATTAGTGACATTTGGATGAATTTCCAATAATTGAAATGTATCAATACCTCCGTTGGTGAGCAACATAAACATAACCAAGGAGGTGAAGGACATGCCAAGCAGAAACAATTCGAATCAGTTAGTCGTGCCAGGAGCACAACAAGCGATTGACCAAATGAAAACTGAGATTGCGCAGGAATTTGGTGTTCAACTTGGTCCAGATACGACATCAAGAGCTAACGGGTCTGTAGGTGGTGAAATCACTAAACGTCTCGTTCATATGGCGCAACAACAATTAGGTGGAAATCAATCATAACTAAATAAAAAAACGAAGAGGCTAAGATGAAAGGGTAACTTTTATCTTAGTCTCTTTCTAATTTTAAATGACTTTTTAAAAAATCTCTTTATGAAGCATAACAACCATAATGCTAAATTTATTTTCACGTATTCAACTATAAAATGCATCATTCTGTCATTATACAGATCTATTCCAAAATCGTTGCATAGCAATTGCTTCGACAAAAGCCTGTGCAAAATCCTCTTCATCCGAAGCAATAATAACACCAGATGCATTGGCTGGTACATCAAGAAACTTTTCGGCACTAGTTGCAATACCAATTGGTTTGTATTGCTTAAACATCGCAGTAAAATATGCATTCATTTCTCGTGAGACAATCGGTGTCAGTTTTTCGCCACCGATAATGTATAACGCATCATATAGGACGGGATATGTTGACTGGAAAAGTTTATTCGTAACAATTTCCACATTGTCTGTACCTTGCACTGTTCCAAGAGAATTTCCGATAAAATCAACGAACACACCATGTTTTTCTAATACTTGAATTGTCTTTGCGACTTCTTTTCCTGAAAAGCCTTCTGCTGCTAAAACAGCAACCCGTTGTGTATTCGGTAGATAGGTAGTATTTGCCAAACTTAATACTGGAGAACTTTCAGAGACATTTACTTGTTGATTCGTAGACTTTTGTACGCCGATGTGTGCCGCGATAATTGCCGACATCTCCTCATCGACATGGGCAAACATATCGACGACATTTTGCCGGACTTCTTTACTTTTTACATATCCTAAATGAAAAATAAATGTATCAATAATATTGCTTTTTTCTATTGGTGACATACTATTCCAAAAGAGACGTGCTTGCGAATAAAAATCATTAAATAAATCACTCGGTATTTCACGTGTAACTTCACCCATCACTTCTTCAGGATACGTACCATATCCACCTTCTTCTACAGGTGTCTCCAGTGGCGTATTGTCTGCTAACATATTTTCTTTATAGTTCACTGAATCGGCATCAATACGATATCTAGAATAACTATCTCTTTGATTGTAATGGACATCATTGATTGGCCGGTTAATTGGAATATCATTTATATTCCCTGTTCCTAAACGATGATAATCGGTATCCCGATAAGCAAATGTCCTACCTTGTAAGACAGGATCATTCGTGACATCAATTCCTGGGATAAGGGTGCCGGGATCAAAGGAAACTTGTTCTTCTTCGGCAAAATGGTTATCGACGAGCCTGTTTAGCGTCATTTTTCCAATAATTTCAACAGGAATAATCTCCTCTGGCCAAAATTTCGTATCATCTAATATGTCAAAGTCATAATTGAATTGATCTTCCTCTTCAATTAATTGAATGCCTAACTCATACTGAGGATAAGCACCACGTTCGATTGCCTCATGTAGATCACGACGATGATAATCGGGATCGACACCACCAATAATATTTGCCTCATCTAATAAAAGGGAATGCACTCCTAATAATGGCTTCCAAACGAAGCGGACGAACGTAGAAGCACCACTACTATTAATAAAACGAAATGTATTAATCGGCCAACCTTCCATCATGCGCCAACTTCTAGGACGACCACGATCTGACATTAACCACATAACAAAATGAGCGATTTCTTCATTATTACTTATATAATCCCAGGCATTATCATGAGCAACGGTTGCTTGTGGGACATCTGTTTGTGGATTCGGTTTTACGGCATGCACAAAATCAGCGAATTTCATTGCATCTAAAATCGAAAATACGGCAAAAGATAAAGCTAACATGTCATAATTTCCTTCTTCGGTATAAAATTTCGTCGCAAAACCACGAATATCAATAGCCGTATCTTTGGATCCTTTACTTCCGATAAAATTAGAAAAACGGACAAATACAGGTGTTTTTCTCCCTACTTCTTGTAAAAAATGTGCTGTCGTTAAGTTGGACAATGAGCGATAACATTCAAACTCACCATAAACACCATCTCCACGTGCGTGAACTACCTTTTCCGGAATCCTTTCCCTATTAAAATGTGACTGTTTTCGATAAAAATGTAAATCTTGTAATAAAGTTGGCCCACGCCTTCCTGCACGTAAGGACCAACGATTATTTGATATGTTTGTTCCAGTATCACTCGTTAATTTTTTCTCATCACCTGTATTATGATGAGTAAACTTTTCCATTTGCTCATTTTTTCGGTTGTTTTTCTCTTTCAACATCCATTCTCCTTTCACATTCATCACTCTATTTGTATGATAAGAACATAAATAGGTGAATGTAGGAGAAAAGATTTCCCTTTTTTAAAATAAAATAGTGGACAATCTAGCGTTCGTTATTCATAATGAATATATACATAAAATGAAAGGGTGTATTAAATTGACAACAATTACGTTTAAAGATAATCCTGTCACACTATTAGGGACAGAGGTAATCGTAGGCAATGACGCACCGAATTTCACTGTCCTAAATAATGCTTTAGAGGAAAAAACATTAGACGATTACAGTGGAAAAGTAAAAATAATTAGTGTAGTTCCTTCATTAGATACCGGTGTATGTCAATTACAGACGAAACGTTTTAATGAAGAAGCAGACAAATTAGATGATGTACAAGTGTTAACAATTAGTATGGATTTACCGTTTGCACAAGCACGTTGGTGTGGTGCGGAAGGAATTGAAAATATAGATGTGCTTTCCGATCATCGTGAAGCTAGTTTCGGGAAAAAGTATGGTGTACTTATAAAAGAATTAAGACTTTTAGCAAGGGCAGTATTCGTCGTAGATGCAAATGATCAAGTCGTTTATGTCGAATATGTACCTGAAGTTACAGATCATCCGAATTATGATGCGGCATTAGAAGCAGCGAGAAACGCTTAAATTTAAAAATGATCATGAGAATAGCGAGCAATATGTAAAAGGGAATCAAAAATTATTAGTACATTCTCTTTTGCATATATTTGCTCGTTTTTAATTGTGTGAAATACGCGGGAAAACACGAAAATAATACACGTGACACAAGAAAATAGGCAACTCATACAAATTGTCAGATTTCGATTACTTTTTAGCTAATATTTGTTAAAATATAAAGTAATTTAGATGTGTTATATAAAAGATGAGTGTCGCCTAATTTGCGGGAGGCAGTAAGATGGAAGAAAAAGACGTTGTACAATTATTTAATATTATTGACAAAACAACATCTGTTATACAACAAGAGGAGAGTGAAACATATTTAGATAGTTTAACGCGTAGTCTTGAGGCAATGTTTTTTGAAATAACGGATGAACCGTTGGGGGATAAAGGACAACAAATCGTCGACACGTCGTTAACCGATATAAATGTGGAACAATTGGACAAAACAACGATTAGAAAAGCAGTTCAGTTAGCTATTTTAAAGGGAATGAAAGAGGCAACACAACCTCAACATTTAATGACACCTGAGACAATTGCTATGTTTATCGGCTATTTAGCTGAAAAATTAACGAAGGATATGAAAGACGTACGTCTATTTGATCCTGTTAGTGGCACGGCGAATTTATTGCTTATCGTTTTAGAGCAATTAAAAAATAATACGAAAGCATATGGAAATGAAATTGATCCAACATTATTAAAGTTGGCTTTATTACATGCGAATTTACAGCAAAAAGAGGTTGAGTTTTTCCACCAAGATAGTATGCGTCCATTTTTATTAGATCCAGTTGATCTTGTTGTAGCTGATTTACCTGTAGGATATTATCCAGACGACATTCGTGCAAATGATTTTGAGTTGAAAGCTGATGAAGGACATAGTTATGCACACCATTTAATTATGGAGCAGAGCTTTATGTATACAAAAGAGGGAGGTTATTTAATTTTCATTATTCCGGAATCACTGTTTCAAAGTGAGCAAGCAGACAAGTTGCATGCGTTTATGAAAAAGCATGCACATATTATTGGACTGTTACAATTGTCTGATACGTTATTTAAAGGGAAAGAACAGAAAAAGAGTATTTTTATTTTACAGAAAAAAGGTCCGGAAACGAAAGAGGTTAAACAACCATTATTAGCGATGTTACCGTCATTCCAAGATGGACCGAAGATGGAAAATATGCTTGTGCAAATAAACAACTGGTTTGAAGAGAATATGTAGTGTCTTGCCAAAGAAATTATCGTTCATGTAGGTATAATTATGAGGAGGAATCTTATTATGGGGAAAGTGTTAGCGATTAATGCAGGAAGCTCATCTTTGAAATTCCAATTATTTGAAATGCCAGAGGAAACGGTTTTAGCGAAAGGGTTAATGGAACGTATTGGTTTTGATGGTTCAGAATTCACTTTAGAATATAACGAAACAGAAGAAGTATTCAAACAAGATATGCATGACCATGGGGAAGCGGTGGAGTTATTATTAAAAGAATTATTAGCCTCTCGTGTCATTGAATCATTAGATGAAATTATTGCTGTTGGCCATCGTGTCGTACACGGTGGGGAACATTTCAGTAAATCAGTAAAAATAACAGATGAAGTTATTGACATTATTGAAGGAGTATCAGAGTTAGCGCCGTTACATAATCCGCCTAACTTGACTGGTATTCGCGCTTTTTCGGAAGCGCTACCAAATGTACCAATGGTGGCAGTTTTTGACACTGCATTCCACCAAACGATGCCAGAGAAATCTTATATTTATAGCTTGCCGTATGAGTATTATGAAAAATATGGTATCCGTAAATATGGCTTCCACGGTACATCCCATAAATATGTTGCTGAAAAAGCGGCAGAGCTTATTGGACGCCCATTGGAAGATTTACGTTTAATTACTTGTCATTTAGGTAATGGGGCTAGTATTACAGCGGTAGAAAAAGGTAAATCCATTGATACATCCATGGGATTCACTCCTTTGGCAGGGGTAACGATGGGAACGAGGTCTGGAGATATCGACCCAGCCATTATTCCGTATATTAAAGAAAAAACAGGCATGGACGCTTCAGAAGTTGTAAACGTTTTAAATAAGAAAAGTGGGCTATTAGCATTGTCCGGTATCTCTAATGATTTACGTGATATTGAAGCGGCAGCAGAAAGAGGAGATGAGCGTGCAACTTTAGCTTTAGAAATTTTTGCGGCGCGTATTCACCAATATATTGGTTCATATGCTGCACGCATGTCCGGAGTGGATGCTATTATATTTACAGCTGGTGTGGGAGAGAACAGTGAGATCGTTCGTGAAAAAATCTTAACTGGTTTAGAGTTCATGGGTGTGTATTGGGATCCTAAATTAAATGCTGGTTGCCGTAAGCAAGCTGAATTAAGTTATTCACACTCACCTGTCAAAGTATTTATTATACCTACAGATGAAGAAGTAATGATTGCAAGAGATACGTATGAATTTTCAGGAATTGCAGTAAATTAATTATTTGAAAATGATGCGTTAGTATTGGTTGACACAAATTATTGCTTTGATTTATAGGATGTAAATGCATCAAACGATGCGGAGTCGTTTAAGAGATGTGTATATTTTAAATAATAGTTGTAAATACATTAAAACCTTGGTTGGCATCATGCTAGTCAAGGTTTTCTTTTTTGTGGACATTTATTATTTAACAGTAGTTTCTACACATTTTATCCATTAACATAAACATGCTTTTCATTCCATGTAAAATGGATTCATTCATGTTAGAAATCTTTTACACTATTTCAATGTATATGGTAAAATATACTCACGTATATAGTAGTTGTAATTACCTAAAATCATTGGAGGAGAGAAATGTGAAACGTATTTATAATGGGAAAGAGGTTTTAATGGACGATAATCCTATTGCGAGTTGGTTATTTTCCAATAGTGCATCTGCACCGATTTGGCTTATTTTCCGAATTTATTTAGGAGTGACTTGGCTAAGAGCCGGTATAAGTAAAGTAACGAATGAGATGTGGGTTGGTGCGGAATCGGGTACCGCATTAACGGGTTTTATTAGTGCTACATTAGAAAAAGCGTCAATAGACGAAGTGCCAAGTTGGTATGCACTATTTTCGGAAAAAGTGGTGTTGCCGAACGCTACCTTTTTCTCATTTATAGTTGCTTGGGGAGAAGTGTTCGTTGGTGTTGGTTTAATCATTGGGATGTTAACTGGGATTGCGGCGTTTTTTGGTGCATTTATGAATATTTCATTTTTATTAGCCGGAGCCGTTAGTATCAATCCATTTATGTTTATCGTCTCTATTTTACTCATTTTAGGATGGAAAGTTGCAGGTCATTATGGAGTGGATCAATATTTACTTCCAAAATTAGGGACGCCGTGGGCCCTTATTAATCCGAGCAATGATGACGGAAGGCTTGACTCTTTAAAATATTTTCATTATGTTGATTAAAGAGGAGCGTGATCATCATGCATGAAGTAGAAGAAAAATCTGTTCGCTGTTTTGTGGCGACAATTAGTGATACTAGAACGGTAGAAACGGATAAAAGTGGGAAATTAATTCGTCAATATTTAGAAGACAATCATCACGTTTGTGTCGACCATCAAATTATTAAAGATGAAGAGACATTAATTAAGGAAGCAATTGAAACACAGTTAAAAAATAACACAATTGATGCCATTTTATTAACTGGTGGAACTGGTATTAGCAAACGTGATGTGACAATTGAAGTCGTACAATCTATCATTGAAAAAGAAATTCAAGGTTTCGGTGAAATTTTTAGAATGATTAGTTATTTAGAAGATATTGGCGCTAGGGCGATTATGTCACGAGCAATTGCGGGAACTGTAGGGGAGAAAGTTATTTTTGCCATGCCTGGTTCATCAGGTGCAGTAAAATTGGCGATGGAAAAAATTATTTTACAAGAACTTTCTCATATTGTACATGAATTACATAAATAAGGAAGAGGCAGAAACGATGTATACATCATCTCTGCCTCTTTTTTTCATTTTCATTTAGCGGACAATTAATACGTCACATTTAGAGTATCTTGCTACTGCTTCTGATACACTTCCGATTAGGAATCTTTCTACTGCGTTTAATCCTGTCGCACCAACGACGATTAAATCAGCTTCGTTTTCAACTGCAATCTCTTTAGAAATTGCGACTTTAGGTGAACCGTATTTGATGACTAAGTCTACATCTTCTAATCCTGCGTCTTTAGCGTTTTGTACATATTCATTTAATAAGTCTTCTGCATATTTTTGAGCACGCTCAGATAATGAACGATCATATGCTTCAGCTGTTGCGAATGTACGTGAATCAACGACATGTGCTAATACTAAAGTTGCACCGTTTTCTTTTGCTACGTCTACTGCTTTGTTAAATGCTTTTTCAGATGCTTTTGAACCGTCTACTGCGATAATGATTTTTTTGTACTTCTCTGCCATTTCAAATTCCTCCCTAAATAGTCAATTCCTATCTAAGTCCTATTATAACATGAAATAATGATAAAATGGAAAAGGTTTACATGAATATTATGTGAAATTTGAAAAAATAGATGAAGAAAAAAGAATAAACAAAATATAATGAAAAAATAATGCATTTTTGCATAATATTTGTTAAAATTAATATTGTTTCATCTTTAAAAATTAAAAAGAGGTGCAGAATTGTGAGAATTGGAATACCTACTGAAATATTAAACAATGAAAATCGTGTAGCATTAGCGCCAAGTGGAGTGTTAACATTAACGAATGCAGGACATGAAGTCTTTGTACAAGCTGGTGCAGGAGAAGGATCTAGTTTTACAGATGAGGCTTATAAAGAAGCGGGAGCGACAATCGTAGCAACAGCGAAAGAAGCTTGGGCACATGAATTAATTTTAAAAGTAAAAGAACCATTAGAGGAAGAGTATGCTTATTTAAAAGAAGATCAAATTATTTTTACATATTTACATTTAGCATCTCAACCAGCATTGACGAAACAATTAGTAGAGAAAAATGTGACAGGTATTGCATATGAAACAGTACAATTACCAAACCGTTCTCTACCACTTTTAACACCAATGAGTGAAGTGGCAGGATATATGGCGACACAAATTGGTGCGCAATATTTAGAGAAAACAAAAGGCGGTAAAGGTGTTTTATTAGCTGGTATTTCTGGTGTAAAACGTGGAAAAGTAACGATCATCGGTGGAGGGGTCGTTGGAACGAATGCAGCAAAATTAGCAGTAGGTTTAGGTGCAACTGTGACAATTTTTGATTTAAACCCTGCAAGATTGAAAGAATTGAATGATTATTTCGGAAATTCAGTGAATGTCCTTATGTCAAACCCAATGGAAATTGCTGAGGCGATTCGTGAGTCTGATTTAGCAATCGGTTCCGTGTTAATTCCAGGTGCAAAAGCGCCAGTACTTGTAACAGAAGAGATGGTACAATCTATGGGAGAAGGATCTGTAATTGTAGATGTTGCCATTGACCAAGGTGGAAATTTTGCGACGAGTGAACGTACTACGACACATGATGAACCGATTTTTGTAAAGCATGGCGTGCTTCATTATGCTGTGCCAAATATGCCGGGAGCAGTTCCACAAACAGCAACAATCGGTTTAACAAATGCAACTGTTCCATATATTTTACAGATTGCAAACAAAGGGTATAAAAAAGCAGCGTTAGAAAATGAAGTTTTATTAAAAGGAATAAATACAGTTCAAGGAAAAGTGACAAATGAAGGAGTAGCATCAGCATTAAACTACGACTTTGTTGATCCTAAATCATTACTCGTTTAATGAAACTTGAAAGTCCATAGTTTACTTGTTATTAAGTTATATTTTTGAGAATAATCGCAATTATTAATGAATGTTTATGTTGCTTCATTAGTAATTGCTTTTTTATGCATTTGAAAAAACTTTCTTGGTTCGCCGAGGGTCTAAATAGCTTTAAGCGTAGGATTAAAAATGATTCCTGTCTCGATAAAATCCGACTACCATATCTTATAACAGAAGAGTGAAATTCTAATGTAGGATAAGAATAGATATAGTGAGTCGAAGTTGCAAGAATGGATGTCAAAGTTGCAAGAATACGACTCAAAGTTACAAGAATCTGACCCAAAGTTGCAAGAATACGATCCGAAGTTGCAAGAATGCGATCTGAAGTTGCAAGAATGCGGGCTGAAGTTGCAAGAATACGGGCCGAAGTTGCAAGAATCCAACCCGAAGTTGCAAGAATACGGGCCGAAGTTGCAAGAATCCAACTCGAAGTTGCAAGAATACGGGCCGAAGTTGCAAGAATGCGGGCCGAAGTTGCAAGAATGCGACCCGAAGTTGCAAGAATTCGACCCAAAGTTGCAAGAATCCAACCATTAATCCCAATTACCTTTCCTACAAAAAAGAAATCCCAAGTTGTTTTGTCATATAAAAATAGCACACTCCTTTATACGATACATAAGATGTCATTATAGTATGTATGTAAAGGAGAAAAGCCTATGAATGAAACTAGAAGTTCAACGGTCGAATGTTCGAATTGTGGAAGAAAATTTGTACCAGGTAGTTGTTTGACACCTGAGGAAGTTACGGTTGATCATGGTAATGAGCCATTTGTAACTGACATAGAGGCTGATACAGAACGTAATAATTATTTCCGTAGAGCTTTATGGACTGGGAAATACTTACAAGTGACCCTTATGAGTATAAAAGTTGGGGAGGATGTAGGACTTGAACGTCATGACGATACAGATCAATTTTTGAGAGTAGAAAAAGGAAGAGGACTCGTTCAAATGGGGCACAACTCTAATGAACTTAATGTAGAACACAGAGTAGAATCAGATTCAGCCATTATGGTGCCAGCAGGTATGTGGCATAATATTACTAATATCGGGAAAACACCTTTAAAATTATATTCTATATATGCTCCTCCTGAACATCCGTTTGGTACGATTCATCGTACAAAAGAGGATGATATACATTCATAAAAGTACAGTTAAAAGTTAAAATATGGTCATGTTTATCGGGGAAGATAAATGTGACCTTTTTTTACATTTGTCCAAAACGTCTGTAAATAGCTTAAATATCTAGAAACTAAATATATTTCTTTCTTTATGTAATCGCTTTATATATGATACACTAGGAAGTAAATGGATGTAAGGAGAGATAATCAATGAAAATTACGTATCATGGACATTCAGCAATAAGTATTGAAACAGACACGCATCGTATTTTAATGGATCCTTTCATTACAGGCAACAGTTTAAGTGACTTAGATCCAAACACGGTCGAAGCTGATGTCATTTTACTAACTCATGGACATAATGATCATGTTGGAGATGCATTTGCGATTGCAGAGCGTACAGGCGCACAAATCGTTGCGATAAATGAGCTCGCTGTATATGCAACACAAAAAGGATTACAAGCGCATGGCATGAATATAGGTGGTGCATTTGACTTTGATTTTGGACGTGTGAAATTTACACAAGCATTCCATAGCTCTTCATACGAGGAAGAAGATGGCACATTTATTTATACAGGTATGCCAGCGGGCATTATTTTAACGATAGGTGATAAAACTGTTTATCATGTCGGCGATACGGCATTATTTTCTGATTTAAAATTAATCGGTGAAAGAAATGATATTGATGTCGCATTCGTTCCAATCGGAGATAATTTTACGATGGGACCAGAGGATGCACTTCTTGCGGCAGAGTGGATCAATGCGAAAAAAGTTGTTCCCGTTCATTACAATACATTTCCAGTAATTGAGCAGGATCCTGATGCGTTTGTTGCCAAGCTAACTAATAGCGAAGGCTTCGCATTAAAAGCAGGGGAAAGCATTACACTATAGGTTTAAAATGAAAATTAAAAACGTTAGGAGCAAAACTTGTGATATACATGTTTTGCTCCTAACGTTTTTTGTTGACGTATGATACAAAATACTATGCAAAAACAACATTATACACACTATTTATTTCGAGAAAATCAAATTTGTATATTTACGTATTTATTCCTATACATCTGTGAAATTGTATTTATAATATGACGTAATATAAAAAATATAGGTGGTGACATAGATGGAAATAATGTTGTTTTTCCTATTAGGTGCAGTATTTGGTTCATTTTTTAATGTAGTCGGTTTGCGGGTACCGATGAATAGATCATTCTTACAAGGCCGTTCCGCTTGCCCACATTGTAATGGTACATTAAAATGGTTACATTTAATTCCGATTTTATCCTACTTATTACAAGGGAGAAAATGTCCTTATTGCAAAACGACAATCCCTATCACTTATGTACTAACGGAATGTGTGACGGCAGCTTTATTTAGTTATAGTTTTATCATGTTCGGATATTCTGTGGAACTAATCATCGCTTTGCTACTCATTAGTATGTTAATGATTGTTTTCGTTTCTGATGTTACATACATGGTCATCCCAAATAAAATTTTATTATTTTTCCTATCTTTATTTATGTTCATCCATATATTTATGTTTCCTGATTCATTTTTGATGGCTATTTTCGGTGCCTTCATTGGTTATAGTTTAATCGCATTCATTATTTTATTAAGTCAAGGGGGAATGGGTGCAGGCGATATGAAATTATTCGGGGTTTTAGGATTTATATTAGGCTGGAAATACGTACTCGTCACATTCTTTATCGCTGTATTTATCGGAGGCACATTAAGTGTGATCTATCTTCTCCAAAAGAAAATAAAGAAAAATGAAGCTATTCCATTCGGTCCTTATATTGTTATAGGAGCATTAATGACCTTTTTTAAAGGGGATTTGTTTCTAGATGTTTATTTACAAGTATTTGCTTATTAAAGTTAAATGTCCTTCATATTTAAAAATCGCGTGCATATAGTATGTGATAGATAGATGTAGGAGGGAAATTTTTATGAAAATATATTCTGTCGTTCGAATCATTTTTGCGTTCTTTTTAATGGTGCTTGCATTTCCGTACATTTTACAAATAGAAACGATGTTACAAGCAATTTTTTGGACGATATGGGCTTTGTTTTTCTTTTCTATCGTTGGAGGAAATTTAGCGATTTTATTACATGTAACACCTGTACCTGTAATGGAACAGCAAATACCTGGAAAAATGGAACAACGTCGACATAAAAGAGTGCAACAGAGATAATTACGCAAAATGGCGTGTTTTGATTGAGCTATTTGAAAAACATCTGTATAATTATTTTAATGTAACAGACTAGTACAGATGAAAGCTTGGTGATTTTAATGGCTACAAAACACGAACAAATTATTCGACATATTATGTCATTGGAAGTTGGACATAAAATTTCTGTGCGCCAAATTGCAAAGGAACTGGACGTAAGTGATGGGACGGCTTATCGTGCCATTAAGGAAGCAGAAAATCAAGGGTTAGTAAGTACGATAGAACGTGTCGGAACCATTCGGATTGAACGAAAGGAAAAAGAACATTTCAAACGACTCACATTTGCAGAAGTAATTAATGTGGTAGACGGACAAGTGTTAGGTGGTCGTGGTGGTTTACATAAGACATTAAATAAATTTGTCATTGGTGCCATGCAATTAGAAGCGATGATGCGTTATACAGAGGCAGATTCGTTATTAATTGTTGGTAACCGTGTAAAAGCACATGAACTAGCATTAAAAGCTGGAGCAGCTGTTCTAATTACCGGAGGCTTTGACACGAAAGAACATATTAAAAAGTTAGCCGATGAAAAAAACTTACCGATTATGTCGACGAGTTATGATACATTTACGGTTGCAGAAATGATTAACCGGGCGATTTATGACCAAATGATCAAAAAAGAAATTGTCTTTGTAGATGATATTTATACACCATATGATGAAGTACATCATTTATACAATACAGATACAGTTCGTGATTGGTACAATTTAAACGATATGACAAAACATACGCGCTTTCCTGTTATTGATGATGACGGAAAAGTATGTGGAATGGTTACATCAAAAGACGTGGTTGGCATCAATCATCAAACAAAGATTGAAAAAGTGATGACGAAAAATCCATTTACCGTACAACCGAAAACATCATTAGCATATGTTGCCCACCTTATGGTATGGGAAGGGATTGAAGTAGTGCCAATCGTCGGTCCGGTTCATGAATTAGAAGGGCTTGTTTCCCGACAGGACGTATTAAAAGCATTAAATGAAATGCAGAGACAGCCACAAGTAGGGGAAACAATTCATGATGTCATTTCGCGTGGATTAGATGCAGAAGAGGACGACCCGACAGTACTCCATACAGAGGTAACACCACAAATGACGAACCAACTCGGTACATTAGCAAATGGGGTCCTTACAACATTAATTACAGAAGCGAGTGCTCGATTACTTATCCATTTGAAAAAAGGGAATATGGCAGTAGAAAGTTTAAATGTATATTTCATTGAACCAGTACAGATGGATAGTAAATTAACAATCAAACCAAGATTGCTTGATGCAGGACGTTTATATGCAAAAATTAATGTTGAAGTATATAACGGAAAACATTTAGTTGCCCAAGGAATGCTCATGGCACAACTTTTAGATAGATAAAAAAAGGATGAGGTTGGACGTTATGAAAGTGTCAGGAACTAAAGTGTTCCTACTTTCTATTTGACCTAACCTCATCCTACTTTCTATTTATTCATTTGGATGTAGTCTTTTATATTCGTTACGATAATGCTTTGCTTCTTTAAAACCATCAAACATTTGTAGGCCACCAAGGAAGAGGAAGACGACACTGATAAATAAAATTAATTTCGTTTGGTAGGCAATATATTGGTTTACACCGAATGAAAATAAAAATAAACCTAAAAAAATTCGTGCTTTCGCATTGAAATATCTTTGTGTAAGACCATCTTTCGTTTTTAAGATAGCTACTTTATAATAAATGTAGAGCACGATTGAAATAATAATTAGCGTTGCAAAAATAAACATAAGTAACACGACTCCTATATTCAAAATTCTATTACTATTGTAGCGACAAATGTAAATAAATGCTAGAGATATTCACGATATGAAGAAACTAATGGGAGGAATAATAATGCCAAAACAACAAATATTAGATGCGATAAAAGAAAATGATACGATTATTTTACACCGCCATGTCCGTCCAGATGCTGATGCATTAGGGTCACAATGTGGTTTGAAAGAAATGATAAGCACAACTTTTCCAGAGAAAAACGTGTTCGTTGTAGGGGAGGAAGATCCTGCATTAACATTTCTTGCTGAAATGGATGACATTGCTGATGATATATTTACAGATGCGCTTGTCATTGTATGTGATACAGCGAACACCGGTCGAATTAGTGATGTGCGATATAAATTAGGGAAACAAATAATTAAAATTGATCACCATCCAAATGTAGACCCTTACGGAGATATTATGTGGGTCGATACGACGGCTAGCTCTACTTCGGAAATGATTTATGAACTATTATTATTTGGACAAGGTGAATGGAAATTAAGTGAATATGGGGCTAAGCTTATTTACGGTGGAATTGTTGGGGACACAGGACGCTTCTTATTTCCGAGTACGAATAATAAAACATTCCGTTATGCGGCAGATTTAATTGAGTATCCATTTGATCGTCAAGCATTGTATGATGGATTGTACAATGTAGAAGTAAAAATCGCTCGTTTACGTGGATATATTTTACAAAATTTCACTTTAACAAAATCCGGTGTTAGTAAAATTGTATTATCGAAAGAAGTTTTGGAGCAATTTGATGTACTTCCGTTAGAAACAGGAAAATTAGTTGGAACATTAGGGGAAGTGAAAGGGATTAAAGCATGGATCTTTTTTGTTGAGGAAGAAGATGTTATTCGTGTCCGCTTACGATCAAAAGGACCAGTCATTAATGAGCTTGCACAAAAATACAATGGTGGAGGACATCCATTAGCTTCAGGAGCATCTGTATCATCTTGGGAAGAAGCAGACCGTTTTATGGAAGATTTAGAAGCACTTTGTGCAGCGTATAAAGGATAATTAAAAATAGAGAGCTAGACCGTTATGGAATTACGAGCCGACATAAAAGGAAGAAGTTTGACACTTGTTTTTTATGTTGAAAGGTTTGTTCGTTAAACGGTTCTAAGCTCTTTTTGTCTGTTTATTCATCGGATTGGAGATTTTCAGGGATAAACCAGCAACCACCATTAATTTCTTCAAATGTTACACACATATCTTCTTTATGAATGCCACGCTTAATGAGCCGAATAAATTCAGGCGATTCCGCATATACTGCTCGTCCTTCTTTTAAAAGAGCGATTTTTTCATCCCGCATTTCTCTACGATCTAACACAGTCATATGTCATCCATCCTTTCCGCTTTTTCTTTCTCTAT
Source organism: Pseudogracilibacillus sp. SO10305 (assembly GCF_037072005.1). NCBI lineage: Bacteria > Bacillati > Bacillota > Bacilli > Caryophanales > Bacillaceae > Pseudogracilibacillus > Pseudogracilibacillus sp. SO10305. The sequence continues at coordinate 59,581 of NZ_JAXHDE010000005.1, forward strand.
AAATAATGATCTTACTATCATTTTATCGGATATTTTCGGTTTATACTATAAAGTTTTTGTAAAATTCAAAAAATGTTCACTAATTGACCTTTTTTAATTGAATAAATAATGTAAGCTTTTCATAAATGAATAATTTTTTTACTTGGAGTTCAAATGTTAAGTCATCTATCGTATAAACATTATTTTCAATTAATTTAATAAGGAGGGTATCGTTTTCTGCGACACTTTGTACAGGTTTTCCGATAAAAGTTTCCAATTCTTTCTTAATCATATTTGTTAATTGGTGTTGGATGAGTGCATCTTGTTGAAACTGTTTTTCATTCGTAAAGCGGACTTCCGTTGAACCAATCGTATATGGCATCGTTTGTTCCAGTTTTTCTTTCTGTTCTATAAGTGCATCATATTGTTTCGTCAATGTAGCGATATCAGCATGTAATTGAATATTTTTTGCTAGCAGACTTTCATACATTTTTCCGTACATAAATGTAAATACGGTGTAAGCGACAACCGCACCGAAAAACATCCCTGCGAGAAACTTTTGCCATGTCGGTTTTTTATGATAAGGTGAAAAATGCATTACGTTACATCCTTTATTATGAACCATGATAAAATTAAAAATGCTGTTTTCACACCGAACATAGCGGAAATAATAAATAATAATTGTTTAAATAAATCTAATGTAGAGCCATCTAAAAAGCCGCGCTGGAAATTTTCGATGACATCAAATGTACCTCCGATGGCGGCGACGATGGCCCAAATTTTTAAAGATTGAGCAATACGTAACATTGCATTTAATGGAGCTTCACCAGTTAAGAATGAACCGATACTACCGATAATCGCTCCACCGATGATGACACCGAGGGCAATAAAATAACAATGTATAAATGAAGTAAAAAACCGTTCTTCCATTGTACAACCTCCGTTTCACATTCAATATATGCATCGTTTATGTATTCTATGAGACAAATCGATATAATAGATATACTAACTATTAAAGGTAGGGAAGATAATGTCATTTACACATTTACAAGTACGAAGCGGCTATAGTTTATTTCAAAGTACTATGACGATTGATAAAATTGTCGAACATGCGGAAATGTTAAATTATCGTGCAATAGCCTTGACAGATGAACGTGTTTTATACGGAGCAGTGGCATTTTATGAGGCTTGTATTGGTCGTGGCATTCAACCTATTTTAGGATTAGTTGTTCCTTATATATATGAAGGGATATCCATTCCAATTATTTTTTACGCAAAAAATAATACAGGATATGAACAGCTAATCAAAATGTCAACGGTATTAGAGACGGAAGAATCGCCTACGATTGAGGAGTTAGCAATGGATGAGCTCATTGCGATTGTTTCAGCAGACAATGAGTACGTACAAAAAACATGGACGGAAGACCAGCTAGATAAATTCCTTCAAACTGTTTCATCGAAAATGAATAAAGAAGATCTGTATATTGGCATTTCCCATACTATGATGGAAGAAACAAATATAGAAAAATTCCGTACATTGGAACAAACATTTTATATAAAAGCTGTCGCCATTCATGATGTTCGTTATGCAGAACAAAAAGATTATATCGCATATGATTGTTTGCAAGCGATGCATGATGGAAGAAAATGGGATGAGAAAAACGTACAAGAAAAACAAGTACGATATATGAAATCAGAAGATGAAATGAAGCGAGTATTTCAATATTGGCCTGAATTGATGGATCGAACAGAAGAAATTGTCGAAAAATGTTACGTACATTTTGATTTCAATCGGGTGCAACTTCCAGCATTTCCGGTAGAAGAAGGGGAGACGGCAGCTTCGTTTTTACGTACATTATGTGAAAAAAACTTACAAGAACGATATCCAGATCAACTAGAGGCAGCGAAAAAACGTTTAGACATGGAACTCCAAGTGATTCATGATTTACAATTTGATGATTACTTTCTAATCGTGCAAGATTTTGTACAATATGCAAAAGACAATGGAATTGTCGTCGGTCCTGGTCGTGGTTCGGCAGCAGGTTCTATCGTTAGTTATTTATTGCATATTACAGATGTCGATCCATTAAAATATGATTTACTTTTTGAACGTTTTTTAAATCCGAATCGAGTATCGATGCCAGATATCGATATTGACTTTTCGGATAATCGTCGAGATGAAGTAATCCAATATGTGAAACAGAAATATGGCGCAGATTATGTTGCACAAATTATTACATTTGGCACATTTGCAGCACGCTCTTTATTACGGGAATTAATGAAGACGATGCAAGTGCACGATGAAGATCAACAATATATATTAAGAAAACTTCCACAACAGCGACAATCAACAATTTTAGAAGTGGTGCAAGATTCTCCTGATTTAAAAAAATATATTAAAGCTTCTGAAAAATTGCGCCGTCTATTTTCTATTGCGATGAAATTAGAAGGATTGCCTCGTCATATTTCGACACATGCGGCGGGAATTGTCATCGGGAAAGATAAATTGATCCAACATGTTCCATTAACACATGGGATTCACGAGACGTATTTAACACAATATGCGATGAATGAACTCGAAAAAATCGGTCTTTTAAAAATGGACATATTAGGATTACGTAATTTAACTTTATTAGAACGAATTGTTACGTCCATTGAACGGACAGAAAAAGTAAAGATTGATTTGCATCATTTACCAGAAAATGATCCTAAAACATTTGCATTACTGCAAAAAGGGCAAACAAACGGTATTTTCCAATTAGAATCTGACGGAATGAAAAGTGTATTACGCCGATTAAAACCGACATCCTTAGACGATGTGGTCGCAGTAAACGCATTGTTTCGTCCAGGGCCGATGGACTATATTCCGACATATATTGAAAGAAAACATGGCACGACAAACTTTTCCTATCTTCATCCTGATTTAGCACCAATTTTAGAAAAAACATATGGTGTGTTAATTTATCAAGAACAAATTATGCAAATCGCACATACCTTTGCAGGGCTTTCTTTGGGAGAAGCTGATATATTACGTCGTGCGGTAAGTAAAAAAGACCACCAGGAAATGACACATATAAAAGAAAGGTTTATACAAGGATGTGCCCAAAAGGGGTATGATGCAACGATTGCGGAAGAAGTTTTTTCTTGGATTATAAAATTTGCGGATTATGGGTTTAATAAAAGTCACTCTGTTGCATACAGTAAAATTGCTTATCAGTTAAGTTATTTAAAAGCGAATTATCCGACACACTTTTTTGCCCATATATTAAGTGCCGTCGCAAATGAGCCTGAGAAAATGATTTCGTATATAAGTGAGGCGAAACAATTCGGGATTCAAATATTACCTCCTTCTGTCAATAAAAGTTTTGCTTATTTTTCTGTGGAGGAAGGAAATATTCGTATCGGACTTCTAGCGATGAAGGGAATTGGTTATGAAACAGCTAAATTGATCATGCAAGCACGTAAAGAAGGTGCCTTTAAAGATTTATTTGATTTTACATTTCGTTGCAAGGGGTTGAAGCGAAATGCATTGGAAATTTTTATTTTAGCTGGTGCCTTGGATGATTTATATGATAATCGAGCTAGTTTACTCGCCTCGATTGATCAAGCGTATGAACGGACAGAGTTATTTGGTAGCACATTATTTTCCAAGATGGATATGTCAACCGCCTACGTAGAAATGGAGGACTTTTCTTTAATGGAAAAATTACAAGAAGAGAAAAATATTTTAAATATGTATGTATCAAGCCATCCGTTTGAAAGTATTCGAACAAAACTATCTTTAGAAAAAGTCCAATCGATTGCACAAATAAAAGAATTAGCAAAAAATAGTCAAATACGTACAGTCGGTATCGTAGAAAGTTTTCGTAAAACACATACGAAACGATCAGAAACGATGGCGTTTGCTACGGTATCGGATGAATTTTCAGAAATAGATATCGTCGTATTTCCATCTGTATATAGACAAATTAGTCATTGGTTTAAAGAAGAAAGTATTGTTATGATTCAAGGGAAAACAGATAGTTTCCGTGAGAAAAAGCAGTTGATTGCAAACGAAATTACTCCATTTGATTTAGAAGCATGGAAACAATCTGCTCCGAAAACAATATATATTAAATTATCGAAAGACCGTTCTCGTGAAGAAGCGCTATCTTTTTTACGTCAGATTGCACGAACGAATCAAGGTGATGGACACATCGTTATTTTTGATGAACGGGAAAATAAAGCATATATGTTAGAAAAGCAATATAAACTAAATGTAAACGATGAAATAATGCAGCAATTACATACATTTTTCGGAGCCGGTTTCGTTGTATTAAAATAAATAATCACTTATGATAAGAAAAAATACTATCTTTTTAAAAATCTTTTGCTATAATAATAAATATTATAAACATGCAACTGTACGAGACAGACATGTGGGAAGAGAAATGTAGGAATGAAAGGGCGAATGTATACAATGTCAAAATTAAGAGATGCAGCTTTACATATGCATAAAGTGAACCAGGGGAAGTTAGAAGTACAGACGAAAGTAGAAGTGAAAAATTCTGAAGACTTAAGTTTAGCTTATTCACCAGGTGTTGCAGAACCTTGTAAAGAAATCCATAAAAATAAACAAACCGTGTATGATTATACAATGAAAGGGAATATGGTTGCAGTCGTTAGTGACGGTACAGCTGTATTAGGTTTAGGGGATATTGGTGCAGAAGCTTCAATGCCAGTTATGGAAGGAAAGGCTGTTCTATTTAAATCATTTGCTGGAGTAGACGCATTCCCAATTTGTATCGGTTCAAATGATATTGACGATATCGTTAATACAGTGAAATTAATTGAGCCAACATTCGGTGGAGTAAATTTAGAGGATATTGCAGCCCCAAATTGTTTTATTATTGAAGATCGTTTAAAAAAGGAAACAAATATTCCAATTTTCCATGATGACCAACACGGTACGGCAATTGTGACGGTTGCAGGATTACTAAATGCATTAAAATTAGTAGGCAAATCATTTAAAGAAATTAAAGTCGTTGCAAATGGTGCAGGAGCAGCAGGGATTGCGATTATTAATTTATTAAATCAATTCGGTGTGGGCGAAATTATTATGTGTGATTCTCAAGGAGCCATTTACGATGGACGCCCTAGAAGAATGAATAAAGTAAAAGAAATTGTGGCAAAACAAACGAACCCGAAAAAATTAGAAGGTTCCTTAGAAGATGTCATTGAAGGTGCAGACGTATTTATCGGTGTATCTGTCGGTGGAGCATTAACAGAAGCAATGGTGAAAAAAATGAATAAAGACCCGATTATTTTTGCAATGGCAAACCCAGATCCGGAAATTTTACCAAACGATGCGAAAAAAGCAGGAGCGAAAGTAATTGGTACGGGACGATCAGATTTTCCAAACCAGGTGAACAACGTTTTAGCATTCCCAGGAATTTTCCGTGGTGCATTAGATGTGCGCGCGACTAGAATAAATGAAAAAATGAAAATTGCCGCAGTAGAAGCTATTGCAGAATTAATTACTGAAACAGAATTAAACGAAGATTATGTCATTCCAAATCCGTTTGATGCACGTGTTGCACCAGCTGTTGCTAAAGCGGTTGCAAAGGCTGCGATGGAAAGTGGTGTCGCGAGAATTGAAGTAGAACCTGAAGAGATTGCTGAAAAAACGAGACAATTAAGTGCATTAGAAAACAAATAATATTTGATACATTGCCTCCTTATACATTAAAATAGAAAAGATGATAAAAATACTAGAAATGTATAATTTTTTAAAGTATAGTAAAAATGAGCATGATAATGTATCTCTATAGTTATATATTATTGGAACTTATACATCTTATATTTTATACATTACTTGCTCAGAAGCAATGTTAATAAGGAGGGAAATCATTGCTGAAAAAAATCTTTACAAGAAATAAAAATAATGTCGTCATACCAGACGAAAAAGCAAAATCAGAAGTACCAGCAGGCATCATGATGAAGTGTGATCATTGCTCACAAATATATTACAGAAAAGAATTAGAAAAGAATATTCACGTTTGTCCTAATTGTGATTATCATCACCAGCAAAATGCTTGGGAAAGAATTAATAGCTTGTTTGATGATGGAACATTTGAAGAGTGGGATAAAGAATTAATTTCTGAAAACCCAATGGATTTTCCAGAGTATATGGAAAAGGTGGACAAAGACCGTCAGAAAACAGGATTAAATGAAGCGGTTGTCACGGGTAAAGGGCTTATCGGTGGATCTCCGACAGCTTTTGCTGTGATGGACGCAAACTTCCGTATGGGAAGTATGGGTTCCGTTGTCGGTGAAAAAATTGCTCGAGCAGTAGAACGTGCACGAGAACTTTCGATTCCATTTATCATTTTCACAGCATCAGGTGGAGCACGAATGCAAGAAGGTGTTTTAAGTTTAATGCAAATGGCAAAAACATCTGTTGCTATTGAACGTTTATCTGCAGCGGGTGGCCTAATGATTTCCGTGATGACACACCCAACAACAGGTGGAGTGACGGCAAGTTTTGCATCGTTAGGTGATTACAACTTTGCCGAACCAGGTGCTTTAATCGGCTTTGCTGGAAGACGAGTAATCGAACAGACGACACGTGAAAAGTTACCGAAAGATTTCCAAACGTCGGAGTTTTTATTTAAACATGGACAATTGGACCGTATCGTTCATCGTCATGAGATGAAAGAATTGTTAACGACCATTTTAGCATTACATGCAGTAGAAGAAGTAGCAGAAGAAAAAACTCCTGAAACAAAGGTCGTTTCAGTTGAAGGAGGACAAACTCGATGAACCAAGTGCTAGAATTTGAAAAACCAATCGTTCATTTAAAAGATAAAATTAATGAATTAAAAGCTCTATCACAAACGAGTGAAATTGATTTAACAGAAGAAATCGATACGTTAGAAAAACGTTTAAAAAAATTATCAGACGATATTTATTCGAACTTAAAGCCGTGGGATCGTGTGCAAATTGCACGACATCAAATGCGTCCAACGACATTGGATTATATACAGCACTTATTTACGGATTTTATCGAATTTCATGGAGATCGCTATTTTGGTGACGATGAAGCGATTGTTTCAGGAATTGCCTTTTATCATGGCAAACCAATAACGATTATTGGCCACCAACGTGGAAAGAAAACGAAGGAAAACATTCGTCGTAATTTTGGGATGCCACACCCTGAAGGATATCGTAAAGCGATTCGTCATATGCAACAAGCAGAGAAATTCAATCGTCCAATTGTGACGTTTATCGATACGAAAGGTGCAGAACCTGGAAAAGCAGCGGAAGAACGTGGACAAAGTGAAGCGATTGCATATAATTTAAAAGAAATGGCAGGGTTAAAAGTGCCAATTATTTGTATCGTAATCGGTGAAGGTGGAAGTGGTGGAGCATTAGCATTAGGGGTTGGAAACCACGTGCATATGCTAGAAAACTCTACTTACTCTGTTATCTCGCCAGAAGGTGCAGCATCGATTCTTTGGAAAGATGCTACACAAGCGAAAAAAGCGGCTGAATCGATGAAAATTACTTCTTATGATTTAAAGAAATTCCATATTATTGATGAGATCATTCCAGAACCTCAAGGTGGAGCTCATCGAAATGTGGAAATACAAGCTGCCAATATTGATAAGGTATTACAGCAATCGATCAATACATTAACGAAAGAAACAGAAGAAGCCTTATTAAACCAACGTTGGGAAAAGTTTAAACAGATGGGCGAATTCGGTGAAGTATAATAATGGATAAATAAAAGGATGGTCTTATAAATGTGATAAGATAGAGGTAATAGAATTATTTTCTATTACGAACTACTTACGATACGTTTATAATGGCCATCCTTTCTCCATGTAAGGGAATAGTATGTACTAAATGTAGAATAACGTTATGCCAAATCAATATTTAAATAAAAAAAGTTATACTAATTCATGCAACGGCTCAATGTAGGAGGTACAAAATGAAAAAAATTGGTCTGTTAACGAGTGGTGGAGATGCACCGGGAATGAATGCGGCAATTCGTGCGGTCGTACGTAAATGTTTTTACCATCATATCGTTCCAATTGGTATTTATAATGGGTTTGATGGCCTTATAAAAGGGAATATGAGACGAATGGAACTCGGTTCTGTTGGAGATATTATTCATCGAGGTGGAACAGTTCTTTATTCCGCTCGAAGTAAGGAATTTATGACAGAAGAGGGAAAACTTCTAGCTGTTAATCAATTACGTAAACATGAAATAGATGGATTAGTCGTTATTGGTGGTGATGGTAGTTTAAAAGGGGCACAATCTTTAGCAGAGCTTGGCATTCCAACGATCGGTATTCCAGCGACGATTGACAATGATCTTGCTCGTGTAGATCGAACTATTGGCTTTGATACGTCATTAAATACCGTCATTGAAGCAATTGACAAAATTCGTGACACTGCAACTTCCCATGAACGAACATATGTGATTGAAGTAATGGGAAGAAATGCTGGAGACATCGCTTTATATGCTGGGTTAGCAGGTGGAGCAGAAAGTATCATTATTCCGGAAATTGAAACACCGATGGAGGAGGTCGTCTCTCGTTTAAAAAATGGACAAGAACGAGGCAAGAAACATAGTATTATCGTACTTGCTGAAGGAGTTGCCGAAGGGTTTAAATATGGTCGTAAAATAGAAGAACTTTCTGGTCTTGAAACGAGAGTAACAGTATTAGGGTACATCCAGCGTGGTGGAACACCAACAGCCACAGATAGAGTCCTCGCAAGTAGATTAGGTGGAAGGGCAGTCGATTTACTGTTAGAAGGTGAAACAAGTAAAATTGTAACGATGTGGAAAAATGAATTAATCCCACAAGATTATGAGGTAGTTTTACAAGAAAAACACGAAGTAGACGAATATTTATACAATTTATCAAAACAATTATCAATATAAAACTAAACAGAAAGATAGGAGCTATGAATATGCGAATGCGCAAAACGAAAATAGTTTGTACGATTGGTCCGGCATCAGAATCAAAAGAAAAATTACGAAAATTAATGATAGGTGGCATGGATGTTGCACGCCTAAATTTCTCACATGGAGATTATGACGAACACCGTGAACGAATTAAAAATATTCGTGAAGTAGCGAAAGAATTAGATAAGACAGTAGCTATTTTATTAGATACACAAGGACCAGAAATTCGTACGAAAACTTTTAAAGATGGAGAAGCATATTTAAAACGTGGTGAGCAAGTTATTATTTGTATGGATGAGGTTGAAGGAACGAAAGAACGTTTTTCCGTCACATATGATAAGTTAATTAATGACGTAGAAGTCGGCACTGTCATCACATTAGACGATGGATTAATTGCATTAAAAGTAACAGCAATCGATTACGATGCAAAAGAAGTTGTCACAGAAGTTGTGAATAGTGGAATGGTGAAGAACCGAAAAGGTGTAAATATTCCAAACGTTCGAGTTAACTTACCTTCCATGACAGAAAAGGATCGTTCAGATATCATTTTCGGAATTGAAGAAGATGTTGATTTTATTGCTGCTTCATTTGTTCGTCAAGCAGAAGATGTTTTACAAATTAAAGAATGGTTAGAAAAACATGGCGGACACGACATTCAAATTATTTCAAAAATTGAAAATCGTGAAGGTGTTGACAATTTCGATAAAATTTTAGAGGCAAGTTACGGTATTATGGTTGCTCGTGGAGATTTAGGGGTGGAAATTCCCGCTGAAGAAGTACCACTTGTTCAAAAGGATTTAATTCACCGTTGTAACTTAATTGGAAAACCAGTTATTACCGCAACACAAATGTTAGATTCTATGCAATGGGACCCTCGTCCAACACGTGCAGAAGCTTCAGATGTTGCGAATGCTATTTTAGATGGAACAGATGCGATTATGTTATCGGGTGAAACAGCGGCAGGAGAATTCCCAGTAGAATCTGTAGAAACGATGCATACAATTGCATATAAAGCAGAAACTGGATTAGACCACGCTCAATTACTTAAAAACCGTTCGCGTAAAATTGAAATGACTATTACAGATGCAATTAGCCAATCTGTTTCACATACGGCAGCAAACTTAGGGGTAAGTGCTATTTTAACTCCTACACAATCAGGTCATTCTGCTCGAACGATTTCGAAATATCGTCCTGAAGCACCGATTATCGCTGTCACTTTTTCAGAAAAAGTGTTACGTCGTCTTTCGTTAACATGGGGAGTGTACCCAGTATTAAGTGAACAAGCTCATACGACGGATGAAATATTAGATACGGCGATTAATAAAGGACTTGAGACGAATTTATTTAAACGAGGAAGTAAAGTAATTATTACTGCAGGTGTACCAGTAGGTGTGACAGGTACAACGAACTTGATGAAAGTACATGTAATTGGAAATGTTATTACAAAAGGGCAAGGAGTAGGCCGTCATTATGCATATGGAAAAGCAATTGTAACAAATGATGCAGAAGATGCGAATGCACGAATGAAACTTGGTGATATTTTAGTGACGCATGCAACAGACCGTGATATGATGCCTGCGATTGAAAAAGCAGGTGGAATAATAACGGTAGAAGCTGGTTTAACTTCCCATGCAGCTGTCGTCGGTTTAAGTACCGGCATACCGGTGATTATTGGGGTAGAAGATGCGTTTTCGTCAATTAAAGATGGTGAAGATATTACGATTGATGGTGGAACAGGAAATATTCACCAAGGTCATGCAAGCGTACTGTAAAATTCCTCACATGTAAGAAAGGAAGAATGAAATGTACGTATATATACTATTATTTTTACTCATTCCATCAATTGAAATAGGTGTATTTATTTGGACTGGAAGTAAAATTGGTGCAGGATATGTTGTGCTAGGTATTTTAATGAGCGGGATTATTGGTATTTGGTTAGTGCGTCAACAAGGAATAGAAACGATGCGCAATATCCAGTCGAGCCTCCAACATCGTCAAGTACCAAAAAATGAATTATTAGATGGTCTTTGTATTATTTTAGGTGGAATCATGCTCGTTATTCCTGGTTTCGTAACAGATTTAATTGGATTTTTACTCGTTATACCTTTTACGAGAAAGCCATTTAAATATGTCATATATGCCATTTTTATGCGACAAATAGCGAAACGAAAGATCATTTATCGGAAATTTTAAAGATAGAAGTTAGAACATATAAACAGCTAGTGTGAAATGATAGTATATGCTACAAAACAGCACCGTTTTACACTAATTCATCAACTATGTTCTAACTTCTTTATATTTTGTATCCATATACGATGTTACAGTAAGAATATTTACTGTATACTAAAATAAAAAGAGGTGGCTTAGATGACGAAACGGATGAGATTTTATTTGAATGTGTTTGGTTCTTTAGCCATAAGTTTTTCTTTATATATGCTCACAACACCTAAACATTTGGTAGATTATACGTATTTTATTTTTCTTGTAGCATTTATCATATTTATTTATGAAGCATTCAATCGACCGGAAGAAAAGAATAAGAAAGTTAAGGAGGATTGAATGATCCAGTTTTTAAATAGTGCCATATTAATTGAAACACCCGAGTATAATAAAAAACACTAATAAGAATGATGACGATTGGGGTAAAAATAATTCCAATCATACCGAATTGGTGTATCATACTAATTAATACAAAAAATACGACGAGTGGATGTAAACCGATGGATGCAGCATACCATTTCGGTTCTAAAATTTGACGTAGCAAAACGAGAAATATATACAGGCTACTAAGTTGGATCGTAGGTACATATTGTTCCGTTAGAAAATGAAATATAATCATTGGAATAAACAATAAGCCAATACCGATATACGGTATGAAGTCAATAATAAACGTCATAATAGTAATGAATGTAACATGTGTAAACTGGAATATATGTAAACAAATAAAAATAATTATAGATGTAAGTAATACGAGCAAAAATTGTGCCTTAATGAAACGGAAAATAGACGTATGTAATGTCATTTGCACTTCTTTCACATACAGCATCAATGTGGAAGGAGTTATTTTTTTGAAAAAATTAGTGATATCAGTTTCATCTTTTAATAAAAAGAAAACGATAAATAACACGATGAATAAAAAAGTAATAATATATGTGAAGGATTGAATAATAGATGAAATAATTTCAAATAATCCTTTGATCATATGCATACCATTTTTTTCTAGTTGATGAAAGAAATGTGGGATGCTATAATCTATTAGTGCGTTTAAATCGATGTTCGGTAGAATGGCTGCAACTTTTACACTTATATTTTTTATATAAGCGGTAACAACAGTAAGATTCCAATTGTTCGCTTGCATAATCGCTTCCAATTCTTTACTAATGAAGAAGAATGTCACAATCGTTAATCCGGTTATACTAATAAAAAAAGTAAACAGCACAGTAATAATGACAATCCATTTAGGCAAGTTTGTCCAATGTTTGAGTGTACGTACAATAGGTCGCAAAAAAATCGTGATAAGGATTGCGACAAATATCGGGATAAAAAGAAATGAAAATAACTGGATAACATAATATATACATACTAAAATAATCGTTAAAAATAGGAAACGTAAGCTAAAATGAGTCATATAAATCACCTTTTCGAAACAATTATTGAAAAAATGTAAGCGAAAACATCTGTTTTTATACAATATGTTGAATCGCTTGAAAATAGACTTTATTTGCTTTTAAAAATGGTTGAACTGTCGAAATACAAACTTGAATAAAACAAATACTTATCCAAAATACTGAATTTGAATTCAAAATGTAATAGCTTTCAATTCACATTGAGGAAAAAATCCATTATAATACGGGTAATAGAAAAATGAATGTACAAAATTTCATTTACTTAAAACTTTTGATTTCTATGAAATAAAAGATATTTAAATTAAAAGGAGAGATTTATAATGTCAGTATCTAAAGGTCTTGAAGGAATTATTGCAACGGAATCATCGATTTGTTCCATTATTGACGACAAATTAACGTATGCAGGGTATTCTATCGATGAATTAACAGAAAACGCAACTTTTGAAGAAGTTGTTTACTTATTATGGAACCGTGAATTACCAACACAGGAACAGTATGAAGCATTAAGAAAAGAATTAGCAGAAAATATGGCAGTACCTCAAGGAATCATTGATCATTTAAAATCATATGACTTGTCAAAAGTACATCCAATGGCAGCATTACGTACAGCTATTTCACTATTAGGTTTATATGATGAAGAAGCAGACGTGATGGAGTCAGAAGCAAACCGTCGTAAAGCAGTTCGTTTACAAGCACAAGTCGCGACAATTGTAACGGCTTTCTCACGTATTCGTAAAGGTTTAGAGCCTGTAACTCCAAAAACAGACTTAACATTCGCTGAAAACTTCGTATACATGTTAAATGATAAAGAAGGCGAAGATATCGAAATTGAAGCAATCGATAAAGCATTAATTTTACATGCGGATCACGAGTTAAACGCTTCCACGTTTACAGCACGTGTATGTGTGGCGACATTATCAGACGTTTATTCTGGTGTAACTGCTGCAATCGGTGCTTTAAAAGGACCTTTACATGGTGGAGCGAACGAACAAGTAATGAACATGTTAACGGAAATCGGATCAGAAGAAAATGCGATTCCATATATCGAAGAAAAATTAGCAAATAAAGAAAAAATTATGGGTATGGGACACCGTGTTTACCGTACAGGAGATCCACGTGCAAAACATTTACAAGAAATGTCAGAGAAATTAACAAAATTACACAATCAAGAAGAGTTATACCGTATGTCTGTAAAGATTGAAGAGTACATTAAAGAACATAAAGGTCTACCTGCAAACGTTGACTTTTATTCAGCAAGTGTATATCATAGTTTAGGGATTGACCATGACTTATTTACACCAATCTTTGCTGTAAGCCGTATGTCTGGATGGTTAGCACATATTTTAGAACAATATGACAACAACCGTTTAATTCGTCCACGTGCTGATTACACTGGACCAGCTTTACGTAGCTTCGTCGCAATTGAAAATCGTTAATATATTTTGAATACAAACTATGTAGTAGCCGGTCATCTGGCTACTACTACGTATGTCTGAAACAAAATAATTACTATTTCTATTAAAAAATGGTATATTCTAGAAAGAGAGAAAAAGAAACCATTTTACAGTTTGGTAAATAATGGAATGGTTAAAAGTATGAAAATATTTAGGAGGTTTTTTGAAGATGACTAATAAAATCACGATTGAAGATGGAGTATTACAAGTACCAAATAATCCAGTAATTCCTTTCATTATCGGAGACGGAACTGGACCAGATATTTGGAACGCAGCAAGCCGTGTATTAGATGCAGCAGTTGCAAAAGCATACAACGGTGAGAAGAAAATTGAATGGAAAGAAGTTCTAGCTGGTGAAAAAGCATTCAACGAAACTGGTGAATGGTTACCACAAGAAACTTTAGATACAATTGATGAATACAAAATCGCAATTAAAGGACCTCTTACAACTCCAATTGGTGGAGGATTCCGTTCATTAAACGTAGCATTACGTCAAGAATTAGACTTATATACATGCTTACGTCCGGTAGAATATTTCGAAGGTGTTCCTTCACCAGTTAAAAACCCTGGAGATGTAAACATGGTTATTTTCCGTGAGAATACGGAAGATATTTACGCTGGTATTGAGTGGCAACAAGGTACACCAGAAGTTGAAAAGGTAATTAACTTCTTACAAGATGAAATGGGCGTAAAAAACATTCGTTTCCCTGAAACTTCAGGAATCGGAATTAAACCTGTATCAGCTGAAGGTACGAAGCGTTTAGTACGTTCTGCAATTGATTATGCGATTGAGCATGACCGTAAGAGTGTTACTTTAGTACACAAAGGAAACATTATGAAGTTTACTGAAGGTGCATTCAAAGATTGGGGTTACGAAGTTGCAGAAGCTGAATATGGTGACAAAGTATTCACATGGGCTGAATATGATCGTATCGTAGAAGCTGAAGGTAAGGAAGCAGCAAACAAAGCACAAGCTGATGCTGAAGCTGCTGGAAAAATCATCGTGAAAGATGCAATTGCTGACATCTTCTTACAGTTAATTTTAACTCGTCCGAAAGAACATGAAGTTGTTGTAACGATGAACTTAAACGGAGATTATATTTCTGATGCATTAGCTGCACAAGTTGGTGGAATCGGAATTGCTCCAGGAGCAAACATTAACTACATTACTGGACATGCTATTTTTGAAGCTACTCATGGTACAGCTCCTAAATATGCAGGTTTAGATAAAGTTAACCCATCGTCAGTATTATTATCAGGCGTATTAATGTTAGAGCACCTAGGATGGACGGAAGCTGCTAACTTAATTTCAGAATCAATGAACCAAACAATTGCTTCTAAAGTTGTAACATACGACTTTGCTCGTCTAATGGACGGAGCTACAGAAGTAAAATGTTCTGAATTCGCGGATGAATTAATCAAAAACCTATAATTTTACACATAAACAAAAATGTGAACTTAAAATGTGAGAAGTAAATGAAAGAAACTTCGGCTTTGTTTTCGTACGAAGGCGAAGTTTCTTTTTATATATCATATTTTGATAAAGCGTTTTTGTTTTTTTATCTATCCTTTTTTCGTTCCTTTCGAAAAAGGATTTTTTAGATTCATTGTCTATTGCAAATTAAATAAATGATAGCATTAGATATGATAGTACAAAATGAAATATGCACGGATATTGGTGGGCAGTTTTCATATACGGATTGTAAATTTTATATTAATTTTTCGATAAATCTCCCAATCTATCGTAACAATATTGTAAAATATATGTATATTGATATTCTTGATAAGAAAAGAGGTAGCGCTGTGGATCGTTCAATTTTAATTATAGAAGATGAACCAGCTATTGTAACACTAATTAAATTCAACTTAGAAAAAGAAGGATATAAAACAGATGTTGCATATGATGGAGAAGAAGGTATTGAAAAATTAGGTGAAAATACATATGATTTAGTTGTTCTAGATTTAATGTTACCAAAAGTAAATGGGATTGATGTTTGTAAACGAGTGCGTCAGGAAGAAAATTTCACACCGATTTTAATGTTAACAGCAAAAGATAATGAGTACGATAAAGTACATGGGCTTGAAATGGGAGCAGATGATTATTTGACTAAACCGTTTAGTCCGAAAGAATTAGTTGCTAGAATTCAAGCGATATTACGTCGAACTGAACGTCATCAAGTTTATGAAGATGAAACATTAAAAGTTGGTGATTTAGTTATTGCACCAAAGAAATTCGAAGCAGATTTCAAAGGGGAATATTTAGAATTAACACGTAAAGAATTTGAATTACTCGTTTATTTGATTCAACATAAAGGACAAATTTTATCCCGTGAACAGTTACTGAGTGCTGTATGGGGGTATGATTTTGTTGGTGATACTAGAATAGTCGACGTACAAGTAAGTAATATTCGGGAAAAAATTGAAGAAGATACGAGAAAACCACGATATATTAAAACTGTACGGGGCTTTGGTTATAAATTGGAGGAGCCTAAATGAAAAAGTTGTTGTCAAAAAAATTAAGGGGATATACATTCCTCGTTCTTGCGATTTTACTCATTAGTGGCGTCGTTTTATTCCCGGTTGTCACGAATTATTATGTGCTATTAGCTGTACTCGTTATTGAATTTATCGTTTTATTGCTCGTTATATCTTATTTTTACGATAAATATATTAAGCCGGTAGAAAAAGTAGCGAAAACGATGGATAAATTATTACAAGGGAATTATAATGCGCGAGTGAACCAGTCAATGGAGGGCACTATTGGGGAAGTTAGTTCAAAAGTGAATGCATTAGCACGAAATTTAAGTGAACTAACCATTTCTGAACAAATTCAAGCTGAACAATTAACGACAGTTATAGAAAACTCTGAGAGTGGGCTTGTTTTAATTGATGAAAAAGGCTATATTCATGTCGTTAACAGAAAGTTTTTATCTATGTTCGGCAAAACACCACAAGATTATGTCGGGCATATTTATTACGATGTACTTGAAAGCGAACAAATTCATCATACCGTACAAGAAACCTTTTTATATGAAAAACATGTAAAACATTTGTTCTCAGTTGATAAAAATGGTGAAAAAGTTTATTTGGAAATTGTTGGGGCACCTATTTTTAATGAGCGTAATATGTTAAAAGGTGCTGTGTTAGTCGTCTATGATATTACAGAGTTTAAGTTATTAGAAGTAATGCGTAAAGATTTCGTTGCCAATGTGTCACACGAATTAAAAACACCGATTACATCGATTCGTGGTTTCTCAGAAACATTATTAGACGGAGCACAAGAGGACCCAGAAACTCGTAATCAATTTTTGAAAATTATTTTTGATGAGAGTAAACGAATTCAATTATTAATTAATGATTTACTCATTTTATCCAATTTAGAAAAAGATGAATCCAAAATTCATGTAGAAGATATTCTTTCAGATGCAATCGTTGCCGATATTCGTCCGTTAATTGAACAACATGCAAAACGTAAAGAAATTGAAGTGGAATTCCCTGAAGATATGGCACTAGCATTTTCAGCAGATGAAGAAAAAGTGAAGCAAGTGTTAATAAACTTATTATCGAATGCGATTAGTTATACACCCGAACAAGGGAAAGTTTCTTTATCTATTTCAGATGAAGAGGATCGTATTGGTTTTCACATATCAGATACGGGAATTGGAATTTCTCAAGATGCCGTTCCACGTATTTTCGAACGTTTTTATCGTGTAGATAAAGCTCGTAGTCGAAATACAGGTGGTACAGGTTTAGGTTTAGCGATTGTGAAACATATCGTTGAATTGCATGATGGAGAGATTAAAGTAGATAGTGAACTAGGGAAAGGTACAACTTTTTCCATCTATTTCCCAAAAGAACAGCGCTAACAAATAAAAAACTTCCATAACGATATAATACCGTTATGGAAGTTTTTTTACTGTAGACAATTAAAACATCATTACTAGGAACGAAAACGATTTTACATTATACTAAAGAGAGGACTAGCGTTTAAATAGGAGGAAAATAAATGACAAACAAATTAGTCATGATTGATGGCAACAGTTTATTATTCCGTGCATTTTATGCATTACCATTACTGAACAATGACCGTGGAGTATATACGAATGCAGTATACGGATTTACGAATATTTTACTAAGAATTTTAGAAGAAGAAAAACCGACACATATGCTTGTGGCTTTTGATGCAGGTAAGACTACTTTTCGTCATTCGACGTATAAAGAATATAAAGGTGGTAGACAAAAAACACCACCTGAATTAAGAGAGCAATTTCCTATTGCACGAGAATTATTAGATAAATTCCATATTGCACGATATGAATTAGATATGTATGAAGCAGACGATATAATCGGGACGTTAGCAAAACAAGGACAAGAAAAAGGGTTTGAAGTAAAAGTTATTTCTGGTGACCAAGATATGTTACAGCTTGTCTCAGATCATGTGACCGTAGATCTAACGAAAAAAGGGGTAAGTGAAGTTGCATCTTATACAAAAGAGGCATTATTAGATGAAATGGAATTAACACCTGAACAAATCATTGAATTAAAAGCATTAATGGGAGATAAATCTGATAATATACCTGGCGTCCCAGGTGTCGGTGTGAAAACAGCAACGAAATTACTAAAAGAATATAATACATTAGAAAATGTATATGAACATATTGATGACATTTCCGGGAAAAAGTTAAAAGAAAATTTAATTACTTATAAAGAAGATGCGTTCATGAGTAAACAATTGGCAACGATTAATGTCGATTCGCCAATCGATGTATCTTTGGAAGAGTTACAATATGAAGGATATAAAACAAATGAACTGTATGAAATTTTTATGGATTTAGGTTTTCGTACATTGTTAGAACGAATTGGTGGAGAACCTTCTGAAGATGAAGAAATAGTGGACGATAACTTTTCATTTGAAGTCATTTCAACTGTAGAAGATGCGACATTAACAGGAAATGACACGATTGTAGTAGAAATGATGACAGAGAATTATCATGAAGCACCGATTGAAGCTTTTGCGATTGCAAATGAAGAAACAACGTATATTATTCGGACAAAAGATGCGTTAAAAGATGATGCTTTTAAAACATGGTTAGAAGATGAAACGAAAAAGAAAACAGTTTTTGATGCAAAACAAGTAATCGTTTCTTTACTACATGAAGGGATCGATATAAAAGGAATTGATTTTGACCTTCTATTAGCTGCCTATATTATTAATCCAGCAGATAATAATGAAGAAGTAGCCGCTATCGCACGTCGTAATGCGACAAGCCAATTGCCATTCCATGAGGAAGTATATGGTAAAGGGAAAAAACAAGCCGTTCCAGAAGAGGAAGTATTCCATGACTATGTCGCTAGAAAGGCTGCAAATATCTCTATTTTACGTGATACATTTTTAACATTGTTAGAAGATAATGAGCAGATAGACCTTTTTGAAAACTTAGAAATTCCATTAGCAAAAATTTTAGCGAAAATGGAACATACAGGAATCCAAGTAGATGTAGATCGTTTAAAAGAGATGGGAGAAGGCCTACTTACACGATTAGATGAAATAGAAAAGAAAATCCATGAGCTTGCTGGTTCAAATTTTAATATTAATTCACCAAAACAATTAGGGGTCGTTTTATTCGAAGATTTAGGTTTACCAGTCATTAAGAAAACGAAAACTGGTTATTCGACCGCTGCAGATGTATTAGAAAAACTAGAAGGTGAACACGAAATCATCGAACATATTTTATTGTATCGTCAATTGAAAAAACTACAATCAACCTATGTAGAAGGTTTATTAAAGGTCGTTCATCCTGATTCCAATAAAATTCATACAAGATTTAACCAAGCATTAACACAGACTGGTCGTTTAAGTTCTACAGAGCCGAACTTACAAAATATCCCAATACGTTTAGAAGAGGGAAGAAAAATTCGTGAAGCATTTATTCCATCTGAGAAAGATTGGCTTATTTTCGCATTCGACTATTCACAAATTGAATTACGAGTACTTGCACATATATCGGAAGATGAACGACTTGTTGCAGCGTTTAAAGAAGACAAAGATATTCATACGAGAACCGCTGCAGACGTATTCCATGTAGATGAGGCAGATGTTACATCAGACATGCGACGTCAGGCAAAAGCAGTAAACTTTGGGATTGTCTATGGAATTAGTGATTATGGGTTATCACAAAATTTACAAATTACTCGAAAAGAAGCGAAAGAGTTTATCGATAAATATTTTGAAATTTATCCCGACGTCCAAAATTATATGAAGGAAATAGTTCAAGATGCAAAACATGAAGGATATGTAACGACTATTATGAACCGTCGTCGCTATTTACCGGAAATTACGAGTAGCAATTTTAATATTCGAAGCTTTGCAGAAAGAACGGCGATGAATACACCGATTCAAGGTAGTGCAGCTGACATTATTAAAAAAGCGATGATTGATTTAGAGGCAAGATTAGAAAAAGAGAACTTACGTGCACGATTATTATTACAAGTGCATGACGAATTGATCTTAGAAGCGCCTGAG
This sequence comes from Pseudogracilibacillus sp. SO10305, assembly GCF_037072005.1. Taxonomy (NCBI): domain Bacteria; kingdom Bacillati; phylum Bacillota; class Bacilli; order Caryophanales; family Bacillaceae; genus Pseudogracilibacillus; species Pseudogracilibacillus sp. SO10305. The sequence goes on from NZ_JAXHDE010000005.1 coordinate 80,119, forward strand.
GAAGAAATGGACATATTAAATAAAATTGTTCCAGAAGTAATGGAAAAAACAGTATCATTACAAGTTCCATTAAAGGTAGATGCTTCATACGGGAAAAATTGGTTTGATGCATAAGAGAAAGTAGGAAAGAGAGATGCCTGAATTACCAGAGGTAGAAACGATTAAACGAACATTAGAGCGATTTGTACTTGGCAAAACAATAGATGCCATTACAGTTCAATGGCCGAAAATAATTAAACATCCTGATGATATTATTCATTTTGAACAGTTATTAGTTGGAGAAACAATTCGAAAAATGGGACGACATGGAAAGTTTTTACTTTTTTACTTTGATGATGTTGTCCTCGTTTCCCATTTACGCATGGAAGGGAAATATCGTGTAGTCGATAAAAATGAACCGATGGATAAACATACACATGTCATTTTTCATTTTACAGACGGTACAGAATTACGGTACAACGATGTACGTAAATTCGGCACGATGCACGTATTTCCAATTGGAACAGAATTAACGGTCGCCCCATTACAAACATTGGGGCCTGATCCATTTCATCCGACATATACAAAACCATATGTGAAAGAAAAATTATTAAAAACAACTAGGTTAATAAAAGCAGCATTGCTTGATCAAACTATTATTGCAGGACTTGGAAATATTTATGTAGATGAGGTGCTTTTTTTAGCAAAAGTTCATCCAGAGCGTCGTTCGAATACGTTAACAGAAAAAGAACTGGATGCGATTTTTTATTATGCATATGAAGTATTAGATAAAGCGGTGATGCAAGGTGGAACGACTATCCGTTCTTATGTGGATGGTGAAGGGGAAATGGGAATGTTTCAACAACAATTGTTTGCATATGGACAAGAAGATGAACCGTGCAAACATTGTAATGATGTTATTGTGAAAATAAAAGTTGCTGGACGTGGCACCCATTATTGCCCGACATGTCAAAAGACGACAAAAATTATTAAACAGTAAGGGGTAGGGAATAGTGACATTAATTATCGGATTAACTGGAAGTATTGGAACAGGAAAAAGTACGATTGCCGATCATATGAAATCTTTACGTATTCCAATTGTAGATGCAGATGTTGTGGCAAGGGAGATTGTAGAGCCTGGTAAGAAAGCGTACAATGAAATTGTAGAAACATTTGGCAATGAAGTGCTAGATGAAGATGGCACATTAAACCGTCCTGCATTAGGGAAAATAGTATTCTCAGATGAAGCGAAACGTAAAGCATTAAATGCAATTACACATCCAGAAATTCGAAAAGAAATGATCCGTCAACGTGAAGCATATGTAGCTCAAGGTGTTCCTTGTGTCGTATTAGATATTCCATTACTATATGAAAGCAATCTAATTGACTATGTGGAAAAGGTTATCGTTGTTTCTGTTTCAGAACAAACACAACTTAAAAGAGTTATGGAACGTGATGGAAGCACAAAAGAAGCTGCTTTACAAAGAATCCATTCGCAAATTCCTGTCAAAGAGAAGGAAAAAATGGCAGATGCTGTCGTTGATAATAATGGCACGAAAGAAGCGTCATATAAGCAATTAGAAGATATTTTATCTAATTGGAATATCCCAATAAAATAAAATTTCAAGAAAACATGACATATTTAGTAGCACATTTAAGCGCTAATGTGTTATACTAATTTGTGAGAAAAAAGAAACAGTGTAGCACATATATTGGGAGGACTCTAAATGAGAAGAACAAGAATTGCCATTAATGGATTTGGAAGAATTGGACGTATGGTTTTCCGTCAAGCGATTTTAAATAAGGATATTGATGTTGTTGCGATAAATGCAAGTTATCCAGAAGAAACTTTAGCACACTTAATCAAATATGATAGTGTACATGGAATCTTTGAGTGTGACATTAATATTTTAGAAGACGGATTTGAAATTAATGGTGAGAAGATTATTCATACAAACTCTCGTGAACCAGAAAAATTACCTTGGAAAGACTTAGATATTGATATTGTTATCGAAGCGACAGGTAAGTTCAACTCAAAAGAAGGTGCGAGCCGTCATTTACAAGCTGGAGCGAAAAAAGTAATCATTACTGCACCAGGAACAAATGTGGATAACACAATTGTATTAGGTGTAAATGAAGAAACATACAATCCTGAAACAGAACATATCGTTTCAAACGCATCTTGTACGACAAACTGTTTAGCACCAGTTGCTAAAGTGTTGGACGAAGAGTTTGGAATTGTAAATGGATTAATGACAACTGTTCACGCATATACGAGTGACCAAGTTAGTTTAGATAACCCACATAAAGATTTACGCCGTGCACGTGCTTGCGGCCAATCAATTGTTCCAACATCAACAGGAGCTGCAAAAGCATTAGGGGAAGTGTTACCACATTTAAATGGTAAATTACATGGAATGGCATTACGTGTTCCAACGCCAAATGTTTCCTTAGTTGATTTAGTTGTCGACGTTGAAAAAGACGTGACAGCAGAACAGGTGAATGAAGCATTCAAAAAAGCAGCAGAAGGAAAATTAAACGGAATTTTAGATTATAACGAATTACCATTAGTATCTATTGACTATGCAACAACTGAAAGTTCTGCAACCATCGACGGATTATCCACTATGGTAATGGGAGATAAAAAAGTAAAAGTGTTAGCTTGGTATGACAATGAATGGGGTTACTCTTCACGAGTTGTTGACTTAGCGAATTTTATCGGTAAAAAAATTGACGAAAAAGTAAATGCATAATGAACGAAGAGATTAGTAGATAAGGTTCCTTATCCACTAATCTCTTTTATGTTATGTAAATTGATCGAAACGTGTTAAAATGTATAGTAATAGATGAAGGAAATTGAATGGGGTTGAAAAGGATGAAGTGTCCAAAATGTTACCATAAACATTCACGAGTCTTAGATTCAAGACCATTTGAAGATGGGGACGCAATTCGTCGTCGCCGAGAATGTGAAAGTTGTGGCTATCGTTTTCGTACATATGAACGTAAAGAAGAGACAGCGATTATTATCGTGAAAAAAGATGGAACACGTCAAGAATTTGAACGTGAAAAATTAATACGTGGATTAATGCGAGCATGTGAAAAGCGTCCAGTGACGATTGAGAAAATAGAAGAAATAGCATTAGATGTAGAACAAGAAATCCGCCAATGTGATGAGGCGGAAATTAGTAGTGAACAAATTGGTGAAATGGTACTGTCAAGATTAGCAAAGGTAGATGATGTAGCCTATGTTCGTTTCGCTTCTGTGTATCGTCAATTTGATAATATTACTTTATTTTTAGATGAGTTAAAAGATATTTTACAATCGAACGTAAAAGAGGAGAAGTAAAGGGTGAAAAAGATGCAACATATAGGGAAGATATTGCCTGTAGACGGATATCGCGTACAATTGATCGACAGTCTTCCTGTTGATTATGACGCGTCACTCATCCATTTATATCAACCATTAATTGGGATAGAACCGATTAGTTTATATACCTTATTGTTAAAAGAAGAACCATTACAAACAGACGAACAAATACAAACACATCATACATTAATGAACTATTTATCTATGCCATTAGATAAAATATATGTCGCTAGACGAAAGCTAGAAGGAATCGGTTTATTAAAAACATTTGAAACCGTGCTGGAAAACAAAACTGTTTTCACCTATGTACTTCAAGCACCTTTTCGTCCGGCGTATTTTTTTCAAGATATGATGTTATCGGAACTATTGTATCGTCATATTGGAAAAATAAAATTCGAGACACTTCGCAAATTTTATGCAACATCAAACCAAATCGAACGTGGCGAAGAAGTGACAGCTTCATTTAACGATATATTTCAAACATTTACACCGAAAACACCACCGGTTTCTATGGAGGAAAAACAAAAAGAAATACCAAAAGTCCCGTTGACAGAAGTTTCTTTTGATTCGATTTATTTTATGTTACAGCGAAAAAACATTTCTGTAAAAGAAGTGATGACAGATCAACATCGTCAAATCATGACCCAGTTGTTGCATTTATATGATTTGGAAATGTATGAAATGGAACAAGCTGTTAATTGGGCATTGACAGATGACAATAAAATCGATATTGCTCAATTGAAACAAGCATGTCATGATTTGTTCCAAGCAAAACACAATGTCGTTCAAGTACAGCTAGAAGAAAAGAAACCATCGCAAGTAAAAGCTACTAATAATAAGCGTTCTTCTACTAAATTAGATCGACTGATCGAATGGTTTGAAACAGCCTCCCCGAAAGATATTTTAGAAGATCAATCTATGGGTCATAATGCGACAAGTCAAGATTTAAAATTAGTTAGTGATATTATGCTCCAACAAGCATTACCTATTCCTGTTATGAATGTACTTATCCATTATGTGCTATTGCAGTCGAATGATAAACTGACACGTAATTATATTGAATCGATCGCGGCCCATTGGTCACGGAAAAAATTGAAAACAGCTAGAGAAGCAGTGGAATTTGCCCGGGAGCAGATGAACCAACCGAAAAAACGATCCGTACAAAAAAATTATCAACGCCGAGCATCTGGAAAAGAAGAAGTTATTCCAGAATGGTTTAATGAACGGCATAAAAAGGAAGAGAAAGAAAAGCCAGCTATATCAGAAGCAGATTTAAAAGAGCAAGAAGCATTGCTTGAGGCATTACGTAGACATGCTTCTGAGAACAACTAATGTTGTAAAGGACTGATGAACATGAAACCAATTCAACATTCACTTCAAAGATGGATTCAAAATAATGAATCGTTTCAGGAACGACATAATGCGATGAAACGTGAAATTACATCCCATCCGCTTGTCCGTCAATTTTTACAAGCACACGAAGAAATAACCGATGAGCAAATTGAACGTAATTTAAATAAATTGTATGAATATATTACACAATCACATCAATGTGATCGTTGTACGAGTGTTGAAACGTGTAAAAATATGTTGCAAGGATATTCACCCATTCTGGAATACAAGAATGAAGAAATCCATATATCGTATGAAAAATGTCGGAATCGATTAGCTGAAGAAGCACAAACTGAGCAGAGTGATTTAATAAGAAGTGTTCATATGCCGAAAGAGATTTTAGAAGCACGTATTGATGATGTGCATATTGATCAAAATCGTACGAATGCCATTAAAAATATGACGCAGTTTTTAAATGCGGCAGAAGAAAAACTACCAGAACGTGGGATTTTCTTCTCTGGACCGTTCGGTGTTGGAAAAACATATTTACTTGGCGTCATTGCTAATCGATTGAAACAATTTAATATTTCATCGATGCTTATTTATATGCCAGAATTCGTACGAGAAATGAATGCATCTATTAAAGACAATACAGTACAACAAAAAGTTGATGCTTTTAAAAGAGCCGATGTTCTTATGTTAGACGATATCGGGGCTGAAACATTATCTGCATGGTTCCGTGATGAAGTACTTGGCGCAATTTTGCAATACCGTATGATGGAGAAATTGCCCGTGTTTTTCACATCGAATTATACGATGGCTCAATTAGAAGAAATTTTAGCAACAACGACAAGAGGCGATGTCGAAAAGGTTAAAGCAGGTCGTATTATGGAACGTATTAAACAAGTTAGCATCGAAGTGCCTGTAAATGGAGAAAATCGTAGAAGATAATGTAAGCTATAAAGTTATACAATTTTATATAAATCATTCATGAAACCGTTCATACATCCATATAGTGATAATACATATATGGATGAAGGACGGTGTTTATTTGCGAAAAATTTATTTTCATTGCGAAGACGAACTCATGTATTTTTGTGAACTTCTATTTCAAAAAGAAAAGAAAATCCACTTACATTGGGAAAATCAAAGTCGACATAAAAATGAACTGACCATTTTACAACATGTGCCAGATGATAGTATAAAAGCATGTATGATCCAACTTTTTATGCAATTTCGATTTCACCGTATGATGAAAGAAATCATTCAAGATACATTTCATTACGATAAAGATGAAGAGGTTGAAGCGATTATGCATTGGACAGATTGGGTCATTACTGCGAATATTCATCATGAGAGATTGTACAAGCACCATGAAACATTTCAAAAATTTTTACGGCCATTATTTTCACGTTATATTTTTGATCGAACATATATCCATTTTGATGAGATGTGTTTATTTTCTCGCCAAGAAGTAAAACGAAAAATGACCCAAATTGTCGGTTATGCAATTGATGAGTGGAAAGAAGAGGAACGATACCAGCATTTTATTCATGCAATTCGTGTATACATTCAAAGCCGACCGAGCAAAATAGATGAAATACATATTTTACATGAAGATACATTTCAATTTTTTACATATCGTGGAGAAAAAATTGTGCAAGAACAAATTGAGCATCATTTAGAAAAAGAACCGTTATATTTATTTGGAATCGATACATTAGAATATGATGTCACACCAGTCATTACATTTTTACCAAAACAAATATATGTGTATACAGACGATTTAGCAGATACAAAGGTAACAGCTTTACGTAATATTTTTGAAGAAAAAGTGACCCCATTGCAAAAAAAGTATTTTCCGTTTCGTGTGAAGGAAAATTAATTGAAAAAAATTTATATTATTGGTATACTTTTTAATAGAAAAAGTTGATATGAGAAGTTATGAAAAGGACACGATTGTTTCAAGTAATCATAGACAGGAAAAGAAGCCATTGACTGAGAGCTTTTGCTATTGATTCGAAATAATTACCACCTTTGAACTCTACAATGGAAATAATAGTATATTGTAGCGGATTTCACCGTTAACGAAAGAATGAAGTCGAATCATTTTTACGTATTTATTACGTTTCGAAAATGAGGGTGGAACCACGAATATATACTCGTCCCTTTAGTTTTTAAGGGAGGAGTATTTTTATTTTTACAAGCATAATTTCAACTATATAAGAAGGAGTGTTTTAGAATGATTACAATGACGTTTCCTGATGGAAATACAAAAGAGTTTGAACAAGGGGTAACAGGGGAAGAAATTGCCCAATCAATTTCACCCGGTTTAAGAAAACAAGCGGTAGCAATTAAGCTAGACGGTGAACATTATGATCTACGACGCCCAATTGAAAAAGATGCCGCGATTGAGATCATTACATACCGTGATGAAGAAGGTATTGATATTATGCGTCACTCGACAGCACACTTACTAGCTCAAGCTGTCAAACGTTTATTTGGTGATGTGAAATTTGGTGTTGGTCCGGTAATCGAAGAAGGGTTTTACTATGATATGGATTTAGAACATGTTATTACACCAGAAGATTTACCAAAAATTGAAAAAGAAATGCAACGTATTATTGACGAAAATTTAGAAATTGAGCGTATTGAAGTATCACGTGAGGAAGCGAAAAAAATGTTCGAGGAAATTGGGGACGATTTAAAATTAGAATTAATCGATGCCATTCCTGAAGACGAACAAGTAACGATTTATAAGCAAGGCGAATTTTTTGACCTTTGTCGTGGAGTTCATGTACCACAAACTTCGAAAATTAAAGCATTTAAACTATTAAGTATTTCTGGAGCTTACTGGCGAGGAGATAGTGACAATCAAATGTTGCAACGTATTTACGGAACGGCATTTGAAAAAGAAAAAGAAGTAAAAGATTATTTACAACTTTTAGAAGAGCGTAAAGAACGCGACCATCGAAAATTAGGAAAAGAATTAGAGATCTTTACTATTTCTCAAAAAGTGGGACAAGGTTTACCATTATGGTTACCAAAAGGAGCAACAATTCGTCGTATTATTGAGCGTTATATTGTAGATTTAGAAGAAAAATTAGGATATGACCACGTCTATACACCTGTATTAGGAAGTGCAGAGCTGTATAAAACTAGTGGACATTATGACCACTACCAAGAAGATATGTTCCCAGTTATGGATATGGACAATGAAGAGCTTTTCCTACGTCCAATGAACTGTCCACACCATATGATGGTATATAAAAACAATTTATATAGTTATCGTAACTTACCTGTTCGAATTGCTGAACTTGGTATGATGCACCGTTATGAAATGTCTGGAGCGTTAGCAGGGTTACAACGTGTAAGAGGAATGACGTTAAACGATGCCCATATTTTTGCTCGTCCAGACCAAATTAAAGATGAATTCATTCGTGTCGTCGAATTAATTAAACATGTATATAAAGATTTCGGCATTACAGATTATTATTTCCGTTTATCTTATAGAGATCCTGAAGATAAAGAGAAATATATTGACGATGATTACATGTGGGAAATGGCACAAACAGCATTGAAAGAGACGATGGATGAACTCGAATTACCGTATGTTGAAGCAATTGGGGAAGCGGCGTTTTATGGACCGAAACTTGATGTTCAAGTAAAAACAGCATTAGGACATGATGAAACATTATCAACAGTTCAGCTTGACTATCAAGTTGCGGAAAGATTTGATTTATCTTATATTGGAGAAGATGGGAAACACCATCGACCTGTCGTTATTCACCGTGGAGTTGTGTCAACGATGGAACGTTTTGTAGCATATTTAATCGAAGAATATAAAGGTGCATTTCCAACATGGCTTGCTCCTGTACAAGTACAAATTATTCCAGTATCATTAGCTGTTCATGCAGATTATGCGAAAAAAGTCGAAGATACTTTACGAATGGCAGGCATTCGTGTAGATGTAGATGTTCGTGAAGAAAAATTAGGCTATAAAATCCGTGAAGCACAGACGAAGAAAATTCCTTTCGCATTAGTATTAGGAGATAAGGAAATGGAATCTGATGAAGTAAATATTCGTCGTTATGGTCAAAAAGAGACAGAAACAATGTCCCTTGATGAGTTTGTTACGTTCATCCAACAGGAAGTTACAGAAAAGGTAAGTAAAAAGTAAAAGTCTGTTTGACAAATGCAATGTAGCATGTTATTATATAAAAGTTGAATGAATTCATTCGACACGATCTAAAAGACAAGTAGGAGCACCCGCTTCTCACCTGACTAACACATTATGTCGTTGGCTGGTTAAATATCTTTCAAAATGATGAAGATAAATGTGGGTGCACTCGTGTGCCCACATTTTTTAATTGGATAAGCTCATCATCTTGTCATTCTGGATCAAAAATTTTCGGAGGTGGCTAGATATTAGCAAAGAGATGAATGTGAATCAGTCGATTCGTGCAAGAGAAGTACGTCTAATTGATGCAAATGGTGATCAACTAGGAGTAAAATCTCGTGATGAAGCATTAGAGATTGCAGCAACGAGAAACTTAGATTTAGTTTTAGTAGCTCCTGGTGCTAAACCGCCAGTATGTCGTATTATGGACTACGGTAAGTATCGTTACGAACAACAGAAAAAAGAAAAAGAGGCACGTAAGAAACAACGTGTTATCAACGTGAAAGAAGTTCGTTTATCTCCAGGAATTGGTGATCACGACTTCAATACGAAACTAAGAAACGCACGTAAATTCATCGAAAATGGTGACAAAGTAAAAGCATCTGTCCGTTTTAGAGGGCGTGCCATTACGCACAAAGAATTAGGTCAAGAAGTCCTAAATCGTTTAGCAGAAGAGGTAAAAGATATCGCTACTGTTGAATCGAAAGCTAAAATGGAAGGGCGTCAAATGTTCATGATGCTTGCACCAATCACTGAAAAGTAATTTGTTTACTGGATTATTTAAGGAGGAAATTGACATGCCAAAAATGAAAACACATAGAGGATCTGCAAAACGTTTCAAAAGAACTGCATCTGGAAAATTAAAACGCGCACAAGGATATACAAGTCACTTATTCGCGAACAAATCACAGAAGCAAAAACGTAAATTACGTAAAAACTCAATGGTTTCTGAGAGTGATTTAAAACGTATCGATCAAATGTTACCTAGATAATAGGAAAATTACACAATATATTAGAGGAACAATCTTAGGAGGTAGAAACAATGGCACGAGTTAAAGGTGGAACAGTTACGCGCGCTCGTCGTAAACGTGTTCTAAAATTATCAAAAGGTTATTATGGTGCAAAACATAAATTATTCAAAAACGCAAAACAACAGGTGATGAAGTCAGGTAACTACGCTTACCGCGACCGTAAACAAAGAAAACGTGATTTCCGTAAATTATGGATCGCACGTATTAACGCTGCAGCACGTTTAAACGATATTTCTTACAGCAAATTAATGCACGGTTTAAAAGTTGCTGGAGTAGATATTAACCGTAAAATGTTAGCTGAATTAGCTGTAAACGATGCAGACGCATTCGCTAAATTAGTAGATCAAGCTAAAGCAGCAACTAAATAAGACACTATAAATAAAGCACAAAACTTTCTATGGAAGGTTTTGTGTTTTTTTATTTTCGCTTATGAAAGAAACCCTAATATAATGGAATAGCACGAAAAAATTGCTTTTACAATACAAAAAACATGTTAAGATAGAAAGAACACGATTAGAAAGTAGGTACATGATGAAACGCTTTTTGTATATGTTTTGTTGGATGCTTGTCATAGGTTTTTTATTTTATTATGCAATACAGTGGCGAATGTCTCTTGTGATTTTAATGAAAGAAGAATTTCTTTTTCTTCCTTTAATGATTTTTACAGTTGTTTTTCCTATAATTTTAGGTATGTTGCTTCGTCTACCAAAATTGATACTAGAATGGAAGCAATATAACAAGTGGTCATATGATTGGATGAAATTTTTTGTTGTTGCATTACCGAATTTATTCGTATTAATTTTATTTGTTCTCTCCTATTTCAACTTATTCACTGTTATGCATGTGTTCATCGTTGGAGATTATATTTTACCGACAGTAGTTGGATTAGTTTTTGGATATGTACTTTTAGATTGTATAAAAGGTAGTAATTCGGACGAAAAGATGTAATAATTTTACTAGATAATGATAATGGTGGGGGAGAATACGTTGGACAAAATAGAACAAACGGAACGATGGGTAAAGGATAAATTATTAAATGAAACGACTGGGCACGATTGGCATCATATAGTGAGGGTTACAAATTTAGCAAAAGAGATAGCAGAACGAGAAGGTGCAAACTTATTTATCGTAACAATGGCGGCATTATTGCATGATGTAGCAGACGATAAAATCGTTAACGATGAAACGGCTGCATTACAAGAAATCGTCGATTGGCTCCAAACAATAGAGGTATCGGATGAAGCGATCGATCATATAATGGAAATCATTCAAACAATATCATTTAAAGGTGGTACGGGAACAAAGGTACGGACATTAGAAGCACGAGTCGTGCAAGATGCAGATCGTCTTGATGCACTTGGGGCGATTGGAATTGCACGAACATTTCAATATAGTGGGGCAAAAGGGCAAGCGATATATGATCCAACTATCCAACCACGAACAAATATGACACTTGCACAATATCGTAACGAAAAATCTTCTGCTATTAATCATTTTTATGAGAAATTGCTCTTATTAAAAGAGACGATGAATACAGAAGAAGGGAAACAAATTGCCGAACAACGTCATCGATTTATGGAACAATTTTTAGTACAATTTTTTGAAGAATGGGGAACGAAACAAGAGTGAAACAGACAAATTATGATACAAACAATGAAGTGAATTTTACATCGAAAAAAGATATTTGGCTAGCTTTGTTTATTTGGGGGACCATTATATTCATGTGTTTACTCATGATTATAGATAGAAGCATAATGTTATATGTTGTCGGTATTTTAATAAATGTATTTCTTTTGTGGATTTGGTTTGGTACGAATTATAAAGTAACGGAGGAACAACTTTATATCGTGTCAGGACCTTTTCGGACTATCGTACATATAGCAAAAATTAGAAAAATAAAGCCGACAAAATCCCTTTTATCAGCCCCCGCACTATCAGTTGATCGCCTTGAAATACATTATAATAAATATGACATGGTCATTGTTTCTCCTAAAGAAAAAAATGCATTCATTCGTCATTTACAATCAAAAAATAAAAGTATAGAAGTTGAGAAAAAGTAACATGATAAGGCAAAGTACGAAGCGCTTCGTACCATACCTTTTATTATACATTTGAAAACGCCTAGTTTTACTGAGGGGGCGGTAGCTTTTAGGATGTTATTGAAAATGCATATTATCTTGTTAAGCTAAAATGGGATTCTCTTATAACAGAAGGGGCAATCCTAATGTAGACACAGTGTAGAAGTAAGTATTCCACTAAAAATTACGTATATCTCAATATATGGGTATTCAGATAAAAGTGGCCTGATGATTTTTTGTTATGCAAATGTAAACTACAAAAACGGGAACAGGAAGTTGCAAGAATCCGGCGCGAAGTTGCAAGAATGCAACCCATAGTTGCAAGAATACATACCGAAGTTGCAAGAATCCGGTGCGAAGTTGCAAGAATACATAGCGAAGTTGCAAGAATCCGGTGCGAAGTTGCAAGAATGCAACCCAAAGTTGCAAGAATCCATACCGAAGTTGCAAGAATGCAACCCGAAGTTGCAAGAATGCAACCCAAAGTTGCAAGAATCCATACCAAAGTTGCAAGAATGCAACCCAAAAGTGAATAATGAAGTGCAAAAGGAGGTCGTTCTGTGGGCCTTTTAAGAGCTGTAGCCGATCACAAAGGCATTTAGCCACAGAACAAACTACAGTTCACACTGGTAGTTTTAATTTATAACTCATGTAAAGCCTAAGACGGCTTTTACTTCTAAATATTCCTCCATCCCGTACACACCACATTCTCGACCAATGCCAGATTGTTTGTATCCTCCAAATGGTGCACTATAATCTGTCGCACCACCATTGACGGAAATCTCACCAGCACGAATTTCATTTGCAACATATTTTACAGTTTCTGGATTGTTTCCCAATACGTAACCAGCTAGTCCGTAAATCGTATCATTTGCCATTTCTAGTGCTTCATCAATGGAATCATACGTCATAACCGACATGACGGGTCCAAAAATTTCCTCCTGAGCAATCGTCATATCATTTTGTACATTGGTAAAAATAGTAGGTTTTACGAAATAGCCCGTTTCTAATCCAGGGGGTTTTCCAGTCCCACCTAAAAATAATGTTGCACCTTCTTCGACCCCTTTTTCAATATAATATTGCACCCGATCAAACTGTTTGGCAGAAATGACAGGGCCGATACGAGTTGATTTATCAGTCGGTAGTCCAACGACATAACTATCATAAATTTCTTTTAATGCTTGTAAAAATTCCGTTTCTTTATGGGCTGGAATGAATGTCCGAGATGCTAACGTACATACTTGACCACAGTTAAATGTTACATTTGAAAGTGCGATTTTTGCTGCTTTCTCCATATCAAAATCGTCTAAAATAATCATTGGTGATTTTCCACCAAGCTCTAATGCAACTTTTTTCACTGTTTCTGCGGCACGAATAGAAATCTTTTTTCCTGTTTCATTGGAACCTGTAAATGAAACAAAATCAATATCTGGATGCCCACTTATCGCATGTCCTACCGAATGTCCATAACCGTTCACTAAGTTAAATACTCCTTTTGGTACTCCAGCTTCATGTAATACTTCCGCTAAAATAACGGCTGAAATCGGTGTTAATTCTGATGGTTTTAATACAACCGTGCTTCCAGCTGCTAAAGCTCCTGCAATCTTTATAACAGTTTGATTTGTCGGGAAGTTCCAAGGTGTAATTAATCCACTTACCCCAATTGCCTCTTTACGAATAATGGTGTCACCTTGTTTTTCTTCAAACGAATATGTTTCCAATTGTTGTTTTGCCTGTTTAAAATGTTCTAAGCCTGATACATAGTGGACTTTTTCACTTAAAAATAAGGTAGCCCCTAATTCATTTGAAATCGTTGTAATGAAATCATCTTTTCTTGATTCATATACATCGATAATACGTTGCAATAAATCCATTCTTTCTTTTGCAGTTGTTTTAGAAAAAGATCGAAAAGCGTTTTTTGCTGCATGTACTGCTCTATCGACATCTTCTGCTGACCCGTCTGCAACTTGAGCGAATACTTCCTCTGTAGCAGGATTGATGACACCGATAGTAGTTTTATTCGTTGCATCCACCCATTCTCCATTTATATATTGCTGAATATGTTGTTGAACCATTACGATCGACTCCTTCCTTTATCGTTTAGTATAAACTTTTTTAGAAAAAGAAACAAAGCACTTGTATACGATTCCATAAAAAATATGATACAATAATTTTTGGGGAGGTTGTACAGTGAACTGGGATACATTATTTGATATGCAACAAAAATTAGATGATTACATAAGTAAAAACCATCAATTAGATGGAAAAGATTTATTAGAAGAGCGTTTTTTGGCATTACTCGTTGAAACTGGGGAGCTAGCAAATGAAACACGTTGTTTTAAATTTTGGAGTAAAAAGGCAGCGTCAACGAAAGAAGTAATTTTGGAAGAATATGTTGATAATATCCACTTTTTATTGTCATTAGGTTTACATAAAGGGTATACATTTTCTACATTAGAAACTACACAAAAAGCGGAACAAAAAAATATGACAATTACATTTAACAAGTTGTTTGCTACATGTATGCAATTTTATAAAGAACAGACGAAAGAACATTATAAAGCGATGTTCCAAATGTATATCCAATTGGCGAGTATGCTTGGTTTTTCAGAGCAAGATATTATGAAAGCATATTACGAAAAAAATGAAGTGAATTTTCAACGACAAGATGAGGGATATTAATTATTAAAGGAGGAAGAAGAAATGATGGCAAAATTAGATGAAACATTAACGATGCTAAAAGATTTAACAGACGCAAATGCCATTTCTGGAGATGAAAAAGAAGCACGTGATGTGATGGAAAAATATATTGCACCATATGCAGATGAAGTATATACAGACAATTTAGGTAGTTTAATCGCGAAAAAGACGGGCGATGAAAATGGTCCGAAAATTATGGTTGCAGGTCATTTAGATGAAGTTGGTTTTATGGTTACTCGTATCGATAAAAATGGATTTTTATATTTCCAAACAATCGGTGGTTGGTGGAGCCAAGTAATGTTGGCACAACGAGTAACGATTAAAACGAAAAATGGAAATTTAACAGGTGTCATTGGATCAAAACCTCCACATATTTTATCACCAGAGGCACGTAAAAAGCCTGTGGAAATCAAAGATATGTTTATAGATATCGGTGCTTCGAGTAAAGAGGAAGCGGAAGCGTTCGGAGTACGCCCAGGAGATTCAGTCATCCCTTATTTTGAATTTACTCAGATGAATAATGAAAAAATGTTACTTGCCAAAGCATGGGATAATCGTATCGGTTGTGCCATTGCGATTGAAGTATTAAAACAATTAGAAAATGAACAGCATCCAAATATCGTATACGGTGTTGGGACAATTCAAGAAGAAGTAGGATTACGTGGAGCAAAAACTTCTGCACACCTCATCAATCCGGATATTGCCTTTGGTGTGGATGTTGGAATCGCGGGGGATACACCTGGTATTTCTGATCAAGAAGCAGATAGTAAATTAGGGGAAGGTCCACAAATTATTTTATATGATGCTTCTATGATTTCGCATAAAGGTGTACGTAACCTAGTTGTGGAAACAGCGGAAGAAAAGAATATTCCATTTCAATATTCATCCATGGCAGGTGGTGGAACTGACTCTGGTGCAATCCACATTTCACAAGATGGAGTTCCAGCATTATCCATTACAATAGCAACACGATATATCCATTCTCATGCAGCAATGTTACATCGTGACGATTTCGACAATGCAGTAAAATTAATCGTTGAAGTGATTAAAAAATTAGACAGTGAAAAAGTAAAAGAAATTCGATTTGCATAAGCTTTTTACTAAAATTTAATATCACGTATGGAATGAAACACAAATATTTAATTCACTATATTTTAAAGATATTAGAAGGTGCTATTAATTATTATTTGTGTTTCATTTTTTATTGAAAAATGAAAAGACAAAGAGAAAGTTGATGTAGACTATGACATATATGAATGAAACTTCAAAATGGAAAATGCTTTTATATCTAGTACTTATTCAGTTTATTATTGCTTTTGTAGCTAGAAGTATAGCACCGTTAGCAATATTAATTGGAGAAGATTTAAGTTTAACAGCAGCCCAAATTGGAATGTTTCCATCGGCATTGTTTTTAGGACAATCGATTGTATCTATTCCATCAGGTATGTTAGTAGATAAATTAGGTTCAAAATATATGATGTTAGTAATTATTATTATGTTAAGTAGTGCATTCTTTTTATTATCAATGACAAAGACATTTCCTTTCACATTATTATTAATTATTGTTGCAGGAATTGCGTATGGTGCTTCTCATCCAACAACCAATCGCGGAATTGTTTATTGGTTTCCATTGAAAGATAGAGGAACGGCAATGGGCATCAAGCAAATGGGGGTGACAGTTGGATCTGCATGTTCAGCACTAATTTTACTTCCAATTGCAAATAATTTTGGATGGAAAGTTGCTGTTTTATATGCGGCATTAAGTTTATTAATGATTGGTCTTATATTATATAAACTTTATTATGAACCGAAAGATTTTTTTGAAGGAAGTAAAGTAAAAAACGAAAAACATACATTCCGTGTCGTCATTACTTTATTTAAAAATAAAATACTTTTATTAATTACTATTTGTGCGATGATGCTAAGTGGTTCACAAATGATATTAAATACATTTATTATTTTATATGCGCATCATGAATTACAAATCTCCTTAATATTAGCTGGCAGTTTACTTATCATAGCAGAGATTGGTGGCTCCGCCGGACGTATAGTTTGGGGGATTGTAAGTGATAAAATTTTTAAAGGAAACAGAATAATAGTTTTATTATTAATTTCTATTTTTGTTGCCCTAACATCTAGTTCTATTAGTTTTCTAACGGAAAATGTTTCATTTTATTTATTGGCTACCATCGTTTTTTTATTTGGATTTGCCGTATCAGGGTTTAATGGAGTTTGGATGAATGCGACAACAGAAATCGTCGATAAAAAACTAGCCGGAATTTCTACTGGAATTAGTATTACATTTGGATCGTTAGGAGTTGTTTTTTTACCGCCAATTTTTGGCAAAATTATCGATGTAACGAATGATTATACATATGGTTGGTTATTTGTAACTTCATTAATGCTTATTACTTCATTGTTATGCTGGTATATGTTGAAACAAAAGAGATAAACATTTGTAAAGAAATAAATTCACAAAAGAGTCAAAATTTTTAATCTAATTTCATCATGTGAAATTAGATTATTGTTTTGTGAAAGCGTTATCAATAAAATGTATGTATATTAATATAAATGGGGGTTGGGAAAAATAAGCACGAAGAATAAAAATGTCTACGATATATTGCACGTAAGGTCGTTATTGTTTCTTACTATGTCATGAGCGGTATTAGCAAAAATTACATTCTTTTTCGTCAGCCTGGTTGTAAAATAGAATAGCCAATTAACTCCGAGTATAATAATCAGAATTTTCCCAATATTAATGTGTGAACAATTAAAAAGTATATAATAATTATTGGGAAACTATGACAACGCTTTCACGATAGTTGGATTTTATGATATTAGAGAGAAGGAGGTAGAAGGTTTGATTGAATCGGTTAAAAAGGCATGTAATATATTAAAATGTTTTTCTGTTGAGGATCCTGTTTTAAGTAATTTAGAAATAGCGGAAAAACTTGAACTTAGCCCAAGTACGACACATCACATCGTTAAAACATTATGTAGGGAAGGAGTGTTAATACGGGATACAAACAGAAAATACCGACTTGGTTGGCAGCTCATGGAGTGGAGTAATAGTGTGATGTATCAACAAGATATTTATCATAAAGCACTACCATTTGCCAAAGAATTGACAGAAAAATATGTTGGTACAGTTCACATAGGCATGTACGACAAAGGTGATGTTGTATTCGTATTACGAGTATCTTCCAAACAAGCAGATTACGTTCCAACTTTTTTAGGGAATCGTAAACCAGCATATACGACGAGTTCAGGAAAAGTATTACTCGCTTTTAATCGAAGTTATTTACAAGATGTGATTGCACAAGGGTTAAAAAAACATGGTCCAAACACTATTACAGAAGTAATTGAATTAAAGAAGGAATTAAGTACGGTAAAAAAACAAGGATTCTCTATTAGTATAAATGAGAATGATACACACACATATGCCGTAGCTGCACCGATACAATCATACTCAGGTCAAACTATAGCATCAGTAAACTTTGTAGCGCCTACTAGTTATATGAATACTATTAACAAAGAACAGTTAGTTAGAAATGTGATTAATTTGTCTAAGGAATTATCAAGAGAAATAGGTTATATAGACTTACTTAATTAAAATTAAATTCAGGAGGGGAAGTAAATGAAAAAATCATTTATATTCGGGATTGTTTTTTTAATGTTTGTATTAGCTGCATGTGGTGGGAATAATGATGCAAGTTCTAATAACAAAAAAGATAGTGGAAGTGCAGATGATGCCACATATGAATTTAAATTAGGTCACATTGCACCACCAGATCATATTTGGAATGATGCAGCACAAAAGTTTGCAGATGAATTAAATGAATTATCAGATGGAAGAATGTCAGTTGAATTATATCCAGGCGGACAATTAGGTAGTGATGATGATATGGTTCAACAATTGGAAGCGGGTTCATTAGATTTTGGTTTTATAACAAATGCTTATTTAACATCAAAGTCTGATGCATTTAGTGCATGGTTTGCACCGTACATATTCGATTCTTATGAAGAAGCATTAGAGGCAAGTGATACTGATATCGCGAAAGAAATTTTATCTACATTGGATGATCAAGGTTTAACTGCTCTAGATTACTTCTTCTCAGGTCACCGTACGATGATGTTTAGAGAAAAAGTTACATCACCTGATGAGATTAAAGGTTTAACATTACGTGTAACACCGAGCCCAGCTTTAGAAGATTGGTATAGATCACTCGGTGCGAGCCCTGAATCCATTTCTTTACCAGATGTGTATCAATCAGCACAAACGGGAGTTATTGATGGAATGGAAATGGACTTAGATGCTGCTGTGACATCTAACTTCAATGAGGTAACAGGTTATGGAGCTTTAACAAATCATATGGTATGGCCTTCTGTCATGATTGCTAGTAGTAAAGTTTACAATGATTTGTCTGAAGAGGATCAAGAGATTGTAAAAGAAGCAATGGCAACAGCTTCTGAATACGCTACATTAAAACGTGCAGATCAAGAAGAGGAGTTTATGGAAATTTTAGAAGATCGTGGTATGGAATTATACGAAATTGATACAGCTTTATTTGATCCATTCGTAGAAGAATTCGATGAAAAATATAAAGAGAAAGATCCAATTATCGAAGAGTTTATTAATCAATTTAGAAAATAATGTAATAAAAATAATTACGTTGGATATTTATTGACACGTATGATCATTTATATCGTCCATTAAACTCTTTACCAATCATCAGATTATTGTATGTGAATAAATTTTTGTTTACATAAATGATAACTTGTTTATACAGATAGGTTTAAGACAACGAACATAAATGATCTTCGTGTTTTTATGTTTTGTTCTTGGGAAGAGGAGGTAGCTATGAATCAGATTAGTAAATTCATTGAAAAGATAGAGAAATTTGTTTCGATTATATTAATTGCAGCACTAACATTCATTTTATTTCTTGCTGTTATTTATCGGTATTTTTTAAATAGTCCACTGTTTTGGGCAAATGAAATAAGTATTTTTATTATGGCATGGTTAACATTTTTAGGTGGTAGCCTTAGTTTTAAATATAAAAGCCAAGCATCTATTACTTTTTTATCTAATTCGTTATCAACTAAAAACAAAAGAATTTTAAATATTATTACACATATTATTATGTTAGTTTTTTTAGCAATCTTAATATATGTTAGTTATTATTGGATTTTTAATTTTTCGCATTCAAAATCTAGTGCTTTAAGAATTCCGATGTGGATCCCTTATTTAAGTGTACCAGTAGGTTTAAGTTTTATGTTTATACATTTATTCACTCATTTTATTCAATATATTAGAGGGAAAGAAATAGAGGAGAATACGATATGAGTTTATTCCTAACCATTGTAGTGTTCATAATTTTATTAATCATTGGTGTACCAATCTCATTAGTATTGGCCATCACATCGCTTTGCTACTTATTTATTACAGGGGATCTTACATTATTAGAAACTTTACCAAAGAAAATGTATTCAGGATTGGATAATTTTGGTTTACTAGCTATCCCATTATTTATGCTTGCGGGAGAGTTAATGAATTATGGTGGGATTACAACTCGTTTAATTTCTTTTGCTAAAGTACTAATCGGACATTTCCGTGGTGGTCTTGCATATGTTGCTATTGTAGCAAATATGTTTTTAGCTTCTATTTTAGGTTCAGCAAATGCCCAAGCTGCTATGATGAGTAAAGTCATGGTTCCTGAAATGGAAAAGGAAGGATATAGACGCGATTTTTCATCTGCATTAACGCTTGCTTCTTCTATCGTTGCGCCAGTTATTCCACCGAGCATGTTATTTATTATTTATGGAACATTAACAGGAGCGTCGATTGGGAAACTTTTCCTAGCCGGTATTATTCCAGGTATTTTAATCGGAGTTGGTTTTATTATAGTAATTGGCTTTATGAACCGAAAACAAAACTATCCGAAAGCTGAAAAAGCAACGATGAAAGAAATAATGCAATCGTTTTTAAATGTTTTACCAGCATTATTGATTCCATTCATTATTATTTATGGTATTTTAAGTGGTATTTTTACACCAACAGAGTCAGCAGCAGTAGCGTGTATCATTGCGATGATCATCGGTTTTTCATACAAACAATTAAAAATAGCATATTTGCCGAAAATATTTATTAATACAGTTATCAATACAGCTGTTATTACATTTTTAATTGTTGCTGCAAATATGTTCGGTTTTATCATTGCATATGAGCAAATACCACAAACATTAGCGAATATGATGTTATCTATTTCAGAAAATCCGTTTGTATTTTTATTATTAGTAAATATTTTATTATTATTACTAGGAACGGTACTTGATGGAATTGCAGCTTTAATTATTTTAGTTCCTGTATTAACACCATTATTAGGTACCTATGGCATAGATCCGGTTCATTTTGGGGTAATCATTACGATTAACTTAACAATTGGTTTATTAACACCACCAGTTGGGACAGGTTTATTTATTGTTTCATCTGTCGCAAAAGTAAGTATTGAAAATTTAGTCAAAGCTATTTTGCCATTTTTACTCGTTTCAATATTAATGTTATTAATCTTAACTTATTGGGAAGATGCGGTATTGTTCATACCTAATTTAATGTCAGAATAAGTGGTTTCCTTTATTGTGCTACATTTAAAATGAAATTTGTATTGCCCTAATTAGTTTTATTTTATAAGACTAATTAGGGTTTTTATAATTTTATAAATTATTAAATGAGGTGTTATTTTGCGTCCAATCATAATTGGAATAATTGGTTCATTATTTTTTTCAACAGCATTTATATTCAATCGATCAATGGAGCTTGCGGGAGGAAGTTGGATTTGGAGTGCTTCATTAAGATATTATTTTATGTTCATTTTATTGCTTATTTATTTAAGAAAAAAGAAATATATAGTAGAAGTAATTGAAAACATGAAAAAAGAACCGTTGAAATGGATTGTATGGAGTACAGTTGGTTTCGGATTATTTTATTCCACTTTATCTTATGCAACGGTACATGCACCTGGATGGTTAGTAGCGGCTACATTCCAGTTAAATATAGTAGCTGGCTCATTACTAACACCTATTATAAATAAAGAAAATAAATCTATTCCTATAATGTCCGTACTTATTTCCTTTATTATTATTGCTGGGGTTGCAGTAATGCAAATGGAGCATGTAAAAAGCGTTCCATTACAAAGTGTGTTATTAACAATTGTACCGTTAATAGTTGCATCAGTTTCCTATCCAGTTGGAAATAGAAAAATGATGCAAGTAGTACAAAATAATTTATCAACGACACAACGAATATTAGGAATGACGATTGCCTCCATGCCATTTTGGATTATTTTATCTGTTTATGGTTTGTTTACGGTTGGTGCACCAAGTGTAAATCAAGTATGGCAAACATTTGTTGTTGCTATATTTGCGGGTGTCATTGCAACTATTTTATATTTTTATGCGACGGAATTAGTAAAAGACGATAATGTAAAATTGGCTGGAGTGGAAGCGACGGTAACTGGAGCAGTAATTTTCGCTTTATTAGGAGAATTACTATTTTTACATGCACCATTACCAGAATTTACATCATTTATTGGAATGTTTTTAATTATTTCAGGAATCGTCTTACATAGCATCACATCGGTGTTTATAGACACAAAAACATAAAATGTCGAAAAATAATTTAACAAAAAAATCAGAATTTTCCACAAAGTTTCACGTGATGAAATTTCGTCGTTGTCCCTTGTAAGCGTTAACAATATAATGTGTATAACATCAATTGAAATGGAGGTTGAGAAAAATAGAAACGAAAGTATTAAGAAATTGTTTTGGACATTTTGCAACTGGAGTCACAATTGTCACCTATAAGGACAAGGAAGGAAATAATAAAGGAATTACATTAAATTCATTTACATCTGTCTCATTAGATCCGGCTTTAGCACTTATATCAATAGATAATAAGGCAAATTCGTTAGATGAATTAAAAGGAAATTCATTTGTGATTAACATTCTTTCATCAGATCAACGTCAATTAGCACTACAGTTTGCAGGGAAACCTCAAGAAGATTTAATGGTGGAATGGGAGAAGGAGACAGAATATGGTCCAGTCTTAGGAGGCACTTTAGCTACAATTGAATGTGCATGTTGGGCTGAATATCCTGGAGGAGATCATACACTCTTCGTTGGAGAAGTAAAAGATTTTGATTATACAGAAAACGAAAGTTTAATTTTTTATAAGGGTCAATTTTTACAATCAGAAAATAATGAAATTATTAAAATTAAAGAATAAGGGGTAAGAAAAATGGGAATTAGGACAGGTGAAAATTATATTGAGGCAATTAGAAAACAGAAACCAAATGTATATGTAAATGGTGAAAAAATTGATAATGTCGTCGATCATCCATATTTTAAATCACAAGTTTTAGAAATTGCGAAACTTTATGATATACAACACGATCCAGCATACCAAGATAAAATTACACATGTTTGTGAGGAAACAGGAGAAAGAGTGAACAATTCATTTTTAAATCCTACTGAACCAGAACATTTACAATTACGTCGTAATGTGTTTGAAGTATTTGCACAATCGACATTTGGATTAATGGGAAGAACACCAGATTTTTTAAATACAGTTGTAACTGGAATGGCTGCCAATGATTGGTTTTATCGGGAATATGGTGGAGAAGAATATGCAAAAAATATTGTGAATTATTACAAATATATTCGTGACAATGACTTGTTTTTAACACATGCGATTGTAAATCCGCAAAATGATAGAAGTCAATCATCACATGGTCAACAAGATGAATTTACACATTTAGGTGTTGTCAAAGAAACAGATGAAGGTTTAATCGTACGAGGGGCGAAGATGCTTGCAACATTAGCACCGATTACAGATGAAGTCATCGTTTACTCATATCCAGGGTTTAGTCCTGGTGATGAAAAATATGCCATTTCATTTGCATTGCCATCTGAAACGGAAGGATTGTATATGTATTGTCGTGAACCAGCACAAACAGGAGAGCGTTCTACATGGGATCATCCATTAGCATCACGTTTTGAAGAATCAGATGCATTATTAGTATTTGATGATGTGTTAGTTCCATGGGACCGTGTTTTTATTAATCAAAATGTAGAAGCTGGAAACCGATTATATGCTGCTACAGGTGTAAACCAACAGCCTTCCCATCAATCAGCCGTTCGTGGTTGTGAAAAAATTACATTTATTGCCGATGTTGCCTGTGCTTTAGCCGATTCGATTGGAGTAGATGGATTCTTAAATGTTCAAAATCAGCTGACGGAATTAATTCAAGCCGCAGAAACAGTAAGAGCATTAGTAAGAACAGCTGAAAGAGAATATGAAGTAACAGAACATGGTGAAGTTCGTCCGAGTATCGTACCACTAGAAACGATTCGTGGAATTTTACCAGAAGCATATCCGAAAGCAGTGCAAATTTTACAAACAATTGGTGCTGGTGGATTATTAATGTCACCAACGGAAGCGGACTTTAACAATCCAGAAATTAGCCAACATATGCAACAATATTATGTCGGCAAAACAGATGTATCTTCCGAAAGACGTGTAAGACTATTTAAGCTTGCTTGGGATTTATGCGGAGAAGCATTTGGACAGAGATTAGCACAATATGAACGTTATTACTCGGGTGACCCGGTAAGAAAAGCAGGAATGTTTTATAATGCTCATAAACGAAAAAATCCAACTTATCCACGTGTTGAAAGAGCATTGGAAGAAGGATTAAATTTAGTTAAAAATTAACGAAGCTAAGAGACTAGAAAGGTAGGTAAAGGCATTGGAAATACTTCGATCTTCCAAGGAAATTGAACTAAATGGCTCAGTTATTGCAATTGGTGCATTTGATGGAATCCACAAGGGACATCAAACTGTCATAAAAGAAACAGTTGAATATGCAAAACAATTTAATGTTTCAAGTGTTATTTACACATTTGACCCACCACCGAGACATTTTTTTCAAAATGCAAAAATTTTAACGGATCTTACAGAAAAAACAAAACGAGTATCACAGTTAGGTATTGATAAAATGATTATTGCCACGTTTGATGATACTTATATTCGAACAAGTGCACAGTCGTTTATTAATGAACTAATTCGTTTAAATCCGAAAAAAATAATTGTAGGGGAAGATTTTCGCTTTGGCAATCGTCGTACTGGAGATATACATTTGTTAAAAGAATATTTCAATGTAGAAACGATAAAGCCAGTATGTTGTCCGAACGGTGAGCGTATTTCTTCAACTAGAATTCGTAAATTAATAATTGAGGGAAAAAACGATCTAGTTGAGCCTTTATTTTCATAAATAATTTGACGATATGGGGTTGTTAGAGAAATGCCAATCATACAAGTCCAAATAATGGAAGGAAGATCTGAAGATAATATTAAGTTATTAATTGATGATATAACTTCCGCTGCTGAAAAAAACTTAAGTGTACCAAAAGAAAGTATCAGAGTATTAGTAACAGAAGTTCCTAGAAACAGATGGGCTGTTGGGGGCGTTCTTAAATCTGAAGAAAAAAAATAATATATTGGGAGGCAATATAAAATGACAAGAGAATTTAAAGCATTCGGATTACAGAGTTGGATTAAGGATAATGAAGGACAATTACAACCACCAGTAAATAATAAAGAATTATTTCCTGGTTCTAATATGATTGTCATGATGGTAGGCGGACCGAACAGACGACGTGATTTTCACATTAGTCCGGCGGAAGAGTTTTTCTATCAAATTAAAGGTGATTGTTACGTAGAAATTATTAATGATGAAGGTAAAAGAGAAGTAGTGACGGTAAAAGAAGGAGAAGTGTTCATGCTCCCGGCAAATGTACCACATTCACCACATCGTGTCGCAGACACAATCGGTATGGTAATCGAAGAACCTAGAGGAGATGGTGTGGAAGAACATATGGTTTGGTTCTGTGATAACTGTGACCATGAAATGCACCGTGTCACATTAGAACTAACGGATATTGCGGTGGAATTAAAACAAGCGATTGATAATTTTAATGGAAGTGAAGAACTAAGAACATGTGATAACTGTCAACACGTTATGCCAGAAGAGGTGTCACTATGGAAAAACGAGTAGACTTTCATACACATATTATTCCAGAACAAATCCCAGATTTTAATGAAAAATATGGTGCAGATAGATGGCCAACTTTAGAAAAAACATGTTCTTGTGGTGCAAATATTATGGTCGAAGGAAATGTTTTTAGAGAAGTGACAGACCAGGTGTGGGATCCGGAAAAGAGAATTAAGGATATGGATAAAGAAGGGGTAGACATTCAGGTACTTTCTCCTATTCCTGTTACTTTTTCTTATTGGGCAGATGCAGAAGCGGCAGAAGAAATGTCAAAAATCCAAAATGATTTTATTGCTGAAACAGTAAAAAAATACCCTAAACGTTTTATCGGATTAGGTACTGTACCATTACAAGATGTGGAAACTTCTATTAGAGAAATGGACAGATGTATTCACGAACTAGGGTTGAAAGGAATTGAAATTGGAACGAATATTAACGGGGAAAACTTAGATGATCCTAAATTCACAGAATTTTTCGCTAAATGTGAAGAATGGGGAGTCCCTTTATTCATTCATCCATGGGAAACACTTGGAAGAGAACGTTTTCCGCGCCATAACTTTATGTATACAGTAGGAATGCCTAGCGAAACTGCGTTAGCGGCAGCAAGTTTGGTAAATGGTGGAGTAATAGAAAAGTTTCCTAATTTAAAAGTTTGTTTTGCACATGGTGGAGGTTCATTCCCATATATTATTCCCAGACTTGATCAAGGTTGGAAAGTCTGGCCGCATTTAAGGAAAACAGAACACCCACCAAGCCATTATACGAAAAACTTTTATTTTGATTCATTAAACTATGATCCTTTAAATTTACAATATTTAATCGATCGGTTTGGAGACGACAAAATAGTGATGGGTTCTGATTATCCATTTTTATTAAGAGAAATAGATCCAGGGAAAGTGGTCGATGAAACAAAACAATTAACAGAAGAACAGAGAAAAGCGATTTTGGGAAGGAATGCGTTACAATTTCTGAATGTAGACTTGGAGGATATGGATTAAAATGAAAACACCTGAACAAATTATTGAGGAATTAGGTCTGGCATTGCCAGCACCTCGACCAGCATGGGGTTCATATGTTAGCTGTGTAAAAACAGGTAACTTAATTTTCACCGCTGGACAAGGAGTGGACCAATATCACGGTAAACTTGGCCAAGATTTAACAGTTGAAGAAGGATATAAAGCAGCGCAACAATCTTTATTAAACCTTTTAACGGCGGTTAAAAGCGAAATAGGCGAATTAAGCAAAGTGACTAGAGTGATCAAATTATTAGTCATGGTAAATTCTACATTAGATTTTATAGAACAACCTAAAGTTGCAAATGGCGCTTCAGATCTTTTAGATAAAGTTTTCGGAGAAAAAGGAAAACATGGGAGATCTGCTGTCGGAATGGCACAATTACCAAACAATACAGCGATTGAAATAGAAATGATTGTTGAAGTGGCTGATTAGGAGGATTTTTAGATGAGCAATATTGATTCGTTTGTGAAAGATTCAAAGTTATTTATAGATGGAAAATTTGTCGATGCAATGTCAAACGAAACATTCGACTCCATTAATCCCGCTAATAATAAAAAATTAGCAAGTGTTGCTAATGGGGGAGCTGAAGACGCTAAGTATGCGATAGAAGTAGCTAAACGTACATTCGATAGTGGAGTTTGGAGTGAAATGCCTGTGGAAGAAAGATCCGATATTTTATGTCGGATGTCTGATTTAATTTTAGAGCGTGTGGAAGAATTAAGTCTTATTGAAACTTTAGATGTAGGAAAACCAATTTCCGAAAGTAGAGAGTTTGATATTCCACGTGCAGCTAAGAATTTTAGATTTTTTGCAGAAATGGCAAAGTTTTTAGTTCATGAACATTATGATATGAAAAAATTTATGTCGTATACACAGTATGCCCCAGTTGGTGTAACGTCCCTTATTATTCCTTGGAATTTACCATTTATGCAGATGACTTGGAAGTCGTCTGCAGCATTAGCAGCAGGAAATAGTGTTGTTGTAAAACCGGCATCGTATACACCGTTAAGTACCATTATATTAGGAGAAATAGCTAATGAAGCAGGCTTACCACCTGGTGTATTAAATATTGTCACTGGTCCAGGAAGCACAGTTGGAACAGAGATGGCTGTTCATAAAGATGTTCGCCGGATTGCATTTGTTGGTGAAACGAGTACAGGTAGAACGGTTATGCAAAATGCTTCACAGAACTTAACACCAGTATCACTGGAGTTAGGTGGAAAGTCAGCCAATATTGTATTTGAAGATGCTAATTTAGAGGAAGCAGTAGCAGGTTCGATTGAAGCAATCTTCACGAACCAAGGAGAAGTTTGTTTAGCTGGGTCAAGAATTCTCGTTCAAGAAAGTATTTATGATACATTTTTAGAGAAATTTGTCGAAGCAGTGAAGAAAATTAAAGTCGGCGATCCGACCGATGAATCTACGGAAATGGGTGCACTCGTTTCTAAAAATCATTTAAAAGAAGTACATGAATATGTTGAGATTGGTTTAGATGAAGGAGCAAAATTAGCATACGGTGGGGAAAGAGTTGAAGGATTAGAAGAAGGTAACTTTTATAAACCGACTGTATTGTATGATGTAGATAATAAAATGCGAGTTGCACAAGAAGAAATTTTTGGACCTGTACCAGTAATCATTCCGTTTAAAACAGAAGAAGATGCCATTCAGATTGCAAATGACTCTATTTATGGATTAGCAGGGGTAGTTTGGACAAACGATTTACGTAGAGGGCATAGGGTGGCAGCTGCGATTGATTCAGGTTTATTATGGGTGAACTGTTGGTATATTCGCGATTTACGTACTCCTTTTGGTGGATCGAAGGCGAGTGGAATTGGTCGTGAAGGTGGTCGCAATAGTTTTGAATTTTATACAGAAGCAAAAACAATTACGATGAAAAAGTAATGTGATGGAAAGGTGAATGGTTCTGTTCACCTTTCTCTTGTTTGGTTTTGAAGGAATAATAAAGAAGGTGGTAGTTATACATGGATACTATTAAAGATTATGCAGCACAATTATATCATGCAGAAAAAAATAGAAAACAAATGGAGCCTCTTACAGAGACGAATCCATCATTAACAGTTGAGCATGCATATGAAATACAGTTGGAAATCGCGAAACAAAAACTAGCAGAAGGCAATAGTATTATTGGAAAGAAAGTTGGATTAACAAGTAAAGCGATGCAAGACATGTTGCAAGTAAATGAACCAGACTATGGTCATTTATTTAAAGATATGGAATTAGCAAATAAAGCTGTTATTTCTACAGAGACGATGATTGCGCCAAAAATTGAAGCAGAAATTGGTTTTGTGTTAAAAGAAGATCTAGTTGGTCCTAATATTACATTTTTAGATGTCCTAATGGCAACAGATTATGTTGTGCCCACTTTAGAAGTAATTGATAGTAGAATCAAAGACTGGAAAATTAAGTTAATTGATACGGTCGCAGATAATGGGTCATCCGCAAAAGTTGTCATTGGTGAAGGGAAGAAATATGTACACGAAGTAAATGTAAGAACAGTTGGTATGACATTATTTAAAAATGATGAAATGATTTCAACAGGAGCTGGTGCTGCAGCACTAGGGCATCCTGCTGAAGCGATTGCTTGGTTAGCTAATAAATTATCTTCCTTTGATATTGTACTTAAAAAAGGAGAATTAATTTTACCAGGTGCTTTATCTGGTGCGGTCCAAGTTGAAGCAGGTGCTCATATTAAAGCAGATTTTGGTGCTTTAGGATCTGTAGAAGTATCATTCGAATAAACGATAAAAGAAGGTGCATAAAGATGAAAAAAGTAAAAGCAGCCATTATTGGTTCAGGTAATATCGGAACGGATTTAATGTATAAATTAGAACGAAGTGATGTGATAGAACTAACGGCGATGATCGGGATTGATCCGGATTCAGACGGGATTGCTCGTGCAAAAGAACGAGGATACACGACTATTACAAATGGTATTGATGGGGTAATAGAAAATCCAGATATTGCCGACATATTTTTTGATGCTACATCGGCAAAAGCACATGAATTGCATGCAAAGGTTTTAAAAGAATTAAACAAAATTGTAGTAGATTTAACACCCGCAGCTGTTGGACCTTTCTTTTCACCTGCAGTGGAAAGTATTGGAGAAAATACAGATTTAGAAAATGTAAATATGATTACTTGTGGTGGGCAAGCGACGATTCCGATTGTGCATGCCATTAATGAAGTCGCAGATGTTACATACGGAGAAATAGTTGCGACGATTTCAAGTTTAAGTGCTGGTCCTGGAACGAGAGCCAATATTGATGAGTTTACAATTACGACACGTCGAGGAATTGAAGAAGTTGGTGGTGCTGATAAAGGGAAGGCACTCATTATTTTAAATCCAGCAGATCCACCTATTATGATGCGTGACACCATATATTGTGAAGTTAAACATGTCGATGAAGAGAAAATTACAAAAGCAATCCATGACCGTGTGGAGGTTGTAAAGCAGTATGTCCCGGGATACAAATTGAAACAAGAACCGTTATTTGATGGCAATGTTGTCACGGTATTTGTAGAAGTAGAAGGAGCAGGAGATTACTTCCCACCATACGCTGGTAATTTGGACATTATGACTGCCGCAGCTATGAGAGTTGGAGAAGATTTTGCGCGTAATTTAATCGCAGTATCATAAGAGTGGGAGGAAGGAAATAATGAGTAAAGGGAAAGATATTAAAATTACAGAAGTCGCATTACGTGATGGAAGTCACGCAGTTGCGCATCAATTTACAGAGAAACAAGTTCGTGATGTTACTCGGGCATTAGATGATGCAGGAATGCATTATATCGAGGTGAGTCATGGTGATGGGCTAGGTGGTTCGACTATTCAATATGGTCGCTCACTAGAAGATGAGCTTACATTAATCGAGGCAGCTGCAGAGGAAGCAAAACAATCTAAAATTGCAGTATTATTACTACCTGGTATCGGTACGGTGCATGAATTAAAAGAAGCAAATAACAGAGGAGCTAGGTTAGTTCGGGTTGCAACACATAGTACAGAGGCCGACGTGTCTGCCCAACATATTCATTATGCAAGAGAATTAGGGATGGAAGCTCTAGGCTTTTTAATGATGGCACATTCCGTTCCTGTTGAAAAATTAGTGGAGCAAGCAAAATTAATGGAAAGTTACGGAGCAGAAGCTGTATATGTAACTGATTCAGCGGGAGCTTTAACTCCAAACGAAGTCCGTGAAAGAATAAAAGCTTTAAAAAATTCCTTAGACATTGAAATCGGATTCCACGCACATAATAATTTATCTTTAGCTGTGGCAAACACATTAGCAGCAATCGAAGAAGGAGCAACGAGAATTGATGGAAGTGTTCGTTGTTTAGGTGCTGGAGCAGGAAATACACAAACAGAAGTACTGTTAGCTGTAATGGATAAGCTAGGATATGATGTTGGTATTGATATTTATAAAATGATGGATCTTGCAGAAGACATCGTTAGCCCAATTTTAACCCAATCACAAGAGATTACAAAAGGTAGTTTAGTGTTAGGGTATGCCGGCGTATACTCAAGCTTTTTACTCCATGCAGAAAGAGCGGCGAAACGCTTTCATATTGATGCGCGTGATATTCTTATTGAACTTGGGAAGATGAAAGTGATTGGCGGACAAGAAGATATGATTCTTGATGTTGCAGCTAATTTAGCAAATAAAAAATAAAAACTATTTTTGGAGGCATTGACATGGCTTTGACAGACATTCAGAAAGAGAATATTATTGAATATTTACTGTATGCGGAAAGAGATGTGCATGAAGTAATAAAAATTACAGACGAGTATCCATCATTAACAATTGATGAAGCATATGATATTCAGGACGGACTTTTAGCGCGCAGATTAAAAGAGAACAATACGAAAAGAGTCGGTATTAAATTAGGTCTCACGAGTGAAGCGAAACAAAAAATGATGGGTGTAAATGAAGCTATCTACGGTTATTTACATGAGGATATGTTGGAAACCGAATGGGAACCAATTCAACACGCTGAATTAATACATCCTAAAGCAGAACCGGAAATTGCGTTTTTTATTGATAAAGATATAGAAGGAGATAAAATTACAGCTGAAGATATTTTACAAGCGACAAAGTACGTAGCACCTGCATTGGAAATTATTGATAGTCGTTATAAAGATTTTAAATTCACTCTTGTCGATGTTGTTGCGGATAACTGTTCTTCAGTAAAATTTGTAGTTGGTAGTAAGCTGTCTTTAACGGATGATATCGATTTAGGGAATATCGGTATGGTAATGTCTAAAAATGGTAAAGTCGAGCAAACAGGTTCAAGTTCAGCCGTTTTAGGACATCCCGTAAAAGCGATGGTGTGGGCAGCGAACATGTTGGCAAAACGTGGTCAAGGATTTAAAAAGGGTGATGTCGTTTTAAGTGGAGCAATGTCTGAAGCGATAGCAATTGAAGTTGGAGATACTGTGACAGCTGAATTTGAAGGATTAGGCTCTGTTTCTTTATCATGTGAGTAATTTTAGATAAGCAAGTAAGTATTTTAGGGCAAAACGTTTGTTTTGTCCTCTTTTTGCCTATTTTATTGGAGGTTTATAAAATGATGAAAGAGAAACAATCATTTCAATTAGATTTTAGTAATTTTGTTAATGCATATGTTAAAAATATTGGTGGAAAAGGGCCAAAGGAGACGGAGGTTAGGGTAACGGAAGATACAATTATCTATTATTTAAGAGGGATATTGACGAATCGAGAAAAAATATTAATGGAAACACCCGAAGGAAAAAATGTTGTGTTAGAATCACGTCGTTTATTTATGGAACAAAATAAAAATTATAGATTAACTCAATTCGAACAGTTTATTGGAACGAAAATTATCGAAAATTTTGAGTCGTGGAATTTGGAAGCTGATGTAGCAATATGTGTTTTGCGCTTAGAAGAGAAAGTTTTTTGTTAAAGCGCTTGCAATTGACGGAAAATTCTATTAAAATTATACGTAACAAGTGGAAAAAATGTGTTCCATTTTTTCTGCACATCAAACTTATGAATATGGGTGGTCTTTTCGACAGGGACAAACCATAGCTATTCAAAGCTTATGACATTGTAAGCTTTATATAGCTATGGTTTTTTTATTTGTAAAAAGGAGAATGAGATGTATGGATATTCAAATTAAGAAAAATATAGTTTATGGTGAAAATGATTTAGGATATTTGATTGCTGATATTTATAAACCGCTTCATTATGAAGGAGATTTATCTATAATTATGCTCATTCATGGTGGCGCGTATCAAACTGGTTCCAAAGAAATGTATGTGGACTGGGGAAAAGCACTTGCGAAAGAAGGGTATTTTGTTATAGCGATTAATTATCGATTAGCACATACTACCAGGAAAATTTACCCTGAAGTCTTTTCTGATATGGATAAAGCTTTCAATTATTTAATAAAAATTGCGAATGAAGAACATTTAAATTTGGATCAAATTGGGCTTTTCGGAGATTCAGCAGGGGCTTATTTAGCCAGTTATTACACATTGACCAATCGTCCTTATAATTATCGAATAAATGCAGTAGTTGGTGCTTACGGAATATACGACTTAATAGAGGAGTACAACCATCCTACGAGTGTAAGAACAAAGCAAATGCTCTCTTTATTTTTAGGGAAAGATTTAAAAGAGGACCAAGAACTTTATACACTCGCTTCCCCGATAAATTATATTGATTATGCAACAGAATCAAGTAATTTTGATACAGAATTTTTAATAACTTGGGGTGCTAAAGATAAAATTGTTAAAGAAACTCAATCTATTAATTTTATTAAGGCGTTAGAGGAGCGTGGTGTCCAAGTAGAACAATATCGATATGAAGATGTTGGGCACTTCTGGTTTAATGAACTGACTTATGTAGAGGGTGGACGTATATCAGATTATCCAAATGTCGATTTATACCCTCATATTATAAAGTTTTTACAACGAACATTAAAAGAAAAGCCGAACGGGAATTTTTCAAAACAAACAATAAAAAATTTACATTCGATTGATTCATTAAATATTATCAATTAAAGGAGGAATGCATCATGTCCATAGAAACAAAAGCATTACAAAAAAAACAAAATGTCTTTTCGGTAAGTAAAACGACGAAATTAGTTATTGTCATTTGTTGGTTAGCGATTTTTATTGAAGGATATGATTTAGTCGTTTATGGAGTGGTACTCCCGGTATTAATGACACCGGAAGAATGGGGCATATCTGCGGGATTAGCCGGTTCGATGGGAAGTTACGCTTTATTAGGAATGTTTATCGGATCTACTATTGGTGGAATACTATCAGATAAAATAGGCCGAAAAAACGTATTAATTTTTTCACTAATCTTTTTATCTGTATTAATGGCATTAACGGCTATGGCATCTTCTCCAACTGAATTTGCGATTTATCGATTTATAGCAGGGATTGGTATTGGAGGTTTAGTTCCTGCAACAGCGGCACTAACAACAGAATATTCTCCTATGAAATATCGTTCTTTAATGTTCGTCATCA
Organism: Pseudogracilibacillus sp. SO10305; assembly: GCF_037072005.1. Taxonomy (NCBI): domain Bacteria; kingdom Bacillati; phylum Bacillota; class Bacilli; order Caryophanales; family Bacillaceae; genus Pseudogracilibacillus; species Pseudogracilibacillus sp. SO10305. The sequence goes on from NZ_JAXHDE010000005.1 coordinate 114,430, forward strand.
TGTATTCAGGTTTTGCTTTTGGTGGAGTCGGTGCATCCATATCTGGGATGCTTTTCATGGATACTTTAGGCTGGAGATCTTTATTTTGGCTAGGTGTCATTCCAATTTTATTAGTACCGATTATTATAATGATTTTACCTGAATCTTTACAATATTTAAAAGTGAAAAATCGTGAAGCTGAAATAGAACGGGTCATTCATAAATATAAAATTGATTTTACATTAGAAGACGAACCCGGTTCAGCATCAAACGGTATAAAAGATGTATTTACAAAAAAATATATTGTCCCAACAATATTATTTAGTATGATCTATATTATGGCTTTTTTACTCATTTATGGAATGAATACGTGGTTACCAAAAATAATGGAACAAGCTGGATATCCGATGACTTCCAGTATGGCATTTTTATTAATTTTTAATTTAGGTGCAATTTTTGGTGGTTTATTAGCGGGAAATATTGCTGATAAAATGGAGCCGAAATATGTCATAAGTATGACGTACTCTTTGGCAATGTTAAGTATATTTTTATTAAGCTTTAAATTACATATTGGGTTACTATATCTATTAATTGCAATTGCCGGATTTGGAACAACTGGTACAACATTTGTTTTAGCTAGTTTTGTCATGAAGTATTATGATGCTAACAATCGCGCAACAGCTTTAGGGTTTACAAGTGCTGTAGGTCGTTTTGGTGCAGTAGCAGGCCCGATATTAGTAGGAATTATTATGACAATGGAATTAAATTATAAATATAATTTCTACCTATTTGCTATTATCGCGCTACTTGCGGCTTGTGTACCTTTATTTATACCAAAAAAGTAACTTTCGTCTATTGTACACTTTTAATTGTATGCAATAAAAGTAGGCTAAAATATAAATAGTTTCTATATTAAAAAATCGGTCATGTTTATCACGAAAAGATAAATATGACCGATTTACATTCTGATGTCATTGAAATGATAGAGGTATAGTGTTGATAGGGAACGAACTGTGCAACATAAGTAGATGTAGGGGAGAGTCGTAGTTAATTAAATAAAGAGAGAAGGTAATGTTTTGAAAAAATAATTTACTGACATTACCTTTTTTATTTTTTGTTTACAAATAATAGTAAAAAATTAGGAAAAGTAAATCGTAAGTGGTATAATAGTCATGGTAAAAACGGTTCAGAACCATCTGGTGTATAAAAAAATATAAAATTAATAATGGGGTGGCAAGATGAAAGGTTTATTTACGTTTAAAAGCATACGTACGAAAATGCTTTTCGGTTTTTCACTAGTAATATTATTAGTCGTTATTCTTGTTGGATATAATTATATCGTTATGAAAAATATCAACAATGATACGGATGACGTAACAAATAGGGAATTACCAATTTTAATTGCAGACGAACAATTAGGAATGACGATGTACAGTAAAGTTGGAGCGGCAAGAGGATACATATTAAGTGGGGATCCATCTTATAAAGAAATTTTTGAAGAAGATATGGAATTGATGAAACAACATGAAGAAACAATTTTAAATATTGAAGGTACAGATAAGTTTAAACAATTAATGGCAGATGCACAAGAATGGCATGATTATATCGTTTCAGACGTTTTTGCGGAATATGATAAAGGAAATGAAAAACAGGCATTAGAGAATTTAGTTAATGCAGATACATATGTTGGCTCATTAGTAGACCGTTTTGATGAATTAGCAGATGGTCGGGAAGCACATATTATCGAACTAGAAGAAAAAGTGTTAGCAGAAGGAAATCGAACATTGATTTTTGGACTAGTTATTGGAGCGATCGCAATTATATTTGGTATTATCGTCGCAATTGTTAATGCAAACGCCATTGCTAGACCATTAAGCGATGTGAAAACACGCCTATCAGAAATTGCTAATGGTGATTTAAGTCAACCTCCTTTAGACACGAATTTACAAGATGAAATAGGCGCATTAATTCATACAACAAATGACATGACAACGAGCAATCGTAATTTATTGGAAGAAATTAGTGCGGTTTCAGAATCTGTTTCTAGTCAAAGTGAACAACTATATCAATCAGCTGACGAAGTTCGAGCTGGTTCAGAACAGATTTCTATTACGATGGAAGAATTAGCAAGAGGTGCGTCTGAACAAGCAGTAACAGCGACGGATTTATCCAACGTAATGATGACATTCCAAGAAAAAGTAACGGAAACAAATGAAAATAGTGCGGAAATGATGGAAGTATCTGAAGAAGTGTTAAAAATGACGAATGACGGAGAACAATTTATGGAACGCTCTACATCCCAAATGAATGTCATTGATGGGGTTGTGCATGAAGCTGTAGAAAAGGTAGAAGGGTTAGATCGACATGCTCAACATATTTCTGAATTAGTGTCGATGATTAAAGATATTGCAGATCAAACAAACTTACTTGCCTTAAACGCGGCAATTGAAGCGGCACGTGCAGGAGAACATGGAAAAGGATTTGCCGTTGTAGCGGATGAAGTACGAAAACTAGCGGAGGAATCGTCAAATTCTGTGACAGAAATAACGAATATCGTAGTCAATATACAAAATGAATCTACCTCTGTCGTAAATTCGTTACAGCAAAGCTATAAAGATGTTGCGGAAGGAACGGAACAGATTGTAAAAACAGGAGAAATGTTTGAAGAAATTAGTCATTCTGTTTCAAGCATGGTCAAAAATATTCATACGATATCTGAAAACATTGATGATATTTCTAATAATACGGCATTAATGGGTAATTCCATTGAAGAAGTGGCGGCAATTTCAGAAGAATCAGCAGCAGGAGTACAAGAAACTACCGCTTCATCTGAGGAGACGAGCAGTATTATGGAAGAAATTTCAAATAGCTCGAAACATTTAGCAACACAAGCAGAAGAATTAAATAAATTAGTAAGTAGTTTCAAACTATAAAAAGTATTTTTATGTTCATGTTTACGAATAGAAGGATGAAAAAGGTAATTCCAGTAAATTAATTATTGCTGGAATTACCTTTTCGTTTTGTTATTTTTATATTTATAAAACACATTTTCGTAAAATTGAAGTAACAATACAATAACTTATGAAACACTTTGATCAATACAACGAAATAGAATGAATAATGGTCATGTTTGTCTTTTCAAGATGAACATGACCGATTTTTATCATTAAAAACAAATTCATTTCAACCCACTTTTTGTTTGAACTATAAACTTGTAAAAACGATGGAAATGTGAAAATGTCTCTTTGTATTTATGACTAGCAAGACAAATATTGGTTCATTTTTTATTGGGATGTGCATAATATGAGCTGTTTTAGTGCTATAAAAACTCATATTTTAACAATGTTCACAAAATGTTCACTTACGAAGAAAAATGTACGTATATATAATTTAGAAAGGGGAGAGGAGGGAAGACAATTGCCAACAACAAAAAAAGAAAGTATTCAATTTGGAATAATGATGTGTTTTGGAATGGTTTTAGTGATGACCATATATAATTTTTATTTGAATGGAATAATAGGAAATATTACGATCGTTGGAGCAATATTAGAATTTGTTTTAGCTTTTATTATTGCCTTTGTACTAGATCTATTTGTGTTTGGACCGAATGCAAAAAAGATAGCTTTTAAAATCATAAATAAGCAAACTAGTAAAATTTGGATCGTGCTCACCATTTCAACGTGTATGGTTATAGGAATGGCATTTTTTATGTCCATATATGGTTTACTTGTAACTAATTTCCATCATGGATGGGATGTATATTCCATTTTAACAGATTATGTATCGATATTTAGCAACAACATATTGTTTGCATGGCCTTTACAAATACTTATAATAGGCCCGCTCGTACGTTACATATTTGAAACATTTATGGTAAATCGTGAAACTTCTATATAATACGAAAACTAATAGTATTTTTAGTTGAAATCATACAAAAACACCCCTTAAGAATGTTGCTCGTAGTGATGAATAAGTTTTTAAAAATTAGTATAGTCGTGAGTTTCGTAGCTAAGCTTTTTGTCTTGCCTTCTAACCCCGTTGATTTCCACTTCAGGTGGACGCTTTCCGCGGGCATGGCTTGAGTCTCCTCGGAAGAAGTTCACTTCCTGCGGAGTCTCAAGACCCATGCTTTTCCCGCTGGAGTCGCCACCTTACGTTCCAATCAACTAGGTTGTATCTTCACATTTGGTTCTATTTCAATTGCTCTGATACAGTTGTAATAGATTTGATGTGTTGTCCTTGTTTACCGTTTACTTTTTTAGCTTGATAAACAATAATTTTATCGACAAACTCTCTAATTAATTCAGGATTAATTGTACTGATCTCTATATGCCTTGCAGACCAATCGTATTACAATACGATTTATTCATTTATTGCGAAAGATATGTACAAGTGGTTGAGGTCACAGACACCGGAAGATTATGTCTAAACACATGTGTTACTCAAATCATCTACAGGAAGATCCATCAAAACTGTAAATAAAAGGAGAATTTCCTATGAGGGAAAATCAATGGACTGATACGATAAAAACTTTAATTAATGAATCAGGTTTAGGAAATGAATTATTTGCTGATACACTGGTAAAAATGCCATATAGCAATGAAATCATCTCCTATAATGTTGAATTTCAAGATGCAGAATTAAGAACAAACGGGTTTGAAACTGATTTACTTATTTTTGAGAAAAAAGATGAACATATTAAACCTAGAGTCATTATTGAATCTAAGATTAATTCTGTAACAACACACGATGCGATTACCTATAGTTATAAGGCACAACAACACAAAAGTATAACCCCTTATATCCGATACGGTATTATGATTGGTAATCGCAAGCATCATCCCTTGCCTGGTAGATTATACCGTCACGGAACAAATTTTGACTTTATGATTCAATTTCAATCGTTTGAATTAACAGAAGAAGAAAAAGAAGTTTTTCTTGATTTGTTAGTCAAGGAAGTTAAATACTCGAAACAATTAGAGGAACTTATTTATTCCAGTCGGTCAAGATCTAGAAAACCATATTATGTGTTACAGAAGAATTTAAGATTAGAAGAAATGTAAAATCGGAGTGAACAGCACATTCATTTGTGTGATTCACTCCGATTTTTTCCGCTTAAAGCCAGTCATTCCACTATTTTATTTTCATCACTGTCAGCAATCCTTATAAGTTAGATTTTGGTCTAACTTAAGGGGTGCACATCACTTTTAGCCATTTCTTCATACGCGATAATAATCCATAATCTTTTGCACATAGTTTTGTGTTTCCTTAAACGGTGGGATACCACCATATTTTTGTACGTTACCCGGACCGGCATTATAGGCGGCTAACGCCAAGCGTACATCTCCATTATGACGCTTTAGCATTTTACTAAAATATTGTGTCCCACCATCAATGTTTTGGGCGATATCCGTCCGATCTGTAACACCGACTTCTTTTGCTGTAGCTGGCATTAATTGCATTAAACCAACAGCCCCTACATGACTACGAACGGATGGATTATAGTTTGATTCCATTTTAATGATTGCATGGATTAAATTTTCATCGACCCCATATTTTTTCGCCGCATTCGCAATAAGCTCATTATATTTTGTCGTTGGTGCCTTCGCTAAAGCTGTTCCTGTACGGCTTGATTGTGTAGCTGTATATGTTGCAATAGCATCATTCATTTGTACTGGTTGTTGCATGACACTACTCGTTTGTGGCTGTGTCATCATTGGTAATTGCATATCCATCCCGATACGATTCATTATAGAAAAAGGTTGCAAGGAAGAAAGATGATCTGTCATTCCTCCGTGTAAATTATATGATTGGGCGAGCGCAATTTTTTCCATAAGTAACTGTTGGAAATCAAGTCCGTTTGTTCCTTGGATTGTATTTGTCGCATGTCGCTTGTATGAGTCGTTCGTTGGGAGCATATAATTTTGAATCATTTCATTCATCTATTCATCCGTCCTTTTTTATCACTAAACATATCATATGATTCAACGGGGTAAATAGCAAGGGAAATGAGTAGAAAAGACTATGCTCTTAAACATCTAATTATGTTTTTGCAATCCTCTTTCTAAAGCAAATAACATTGATGATTTTTCCTCGTTTGTAGAGCCGTTCCAAATATACTCAAATAGAACGCCGAGTCCTGGCAATATTTTTTCTTCTCCATCTTCTAATGCATCGACAATGGTTTCTTCAAATTGATCCAATGAATTATCTTTCACGTTTTGATATATTGCTTCGCGAATATTGATGTCCATATGAAAAACTCCTTTATGATTCGTTTTCTTTATTATGACCGTACGGTGCAAAAGTATGTATGTAATTTCAGCACGTAATGAAAAATCAATCGCGTCCATATAAAAATAAAATATAAATAAAGTATCGGGAAGAGACTTTTGAACGTGCTATATTGAATGGTAGGAAAATCCAATTTTAAATAATACGAATAGGATGTTAGTCTATCGCTTATTTATACAAAAATTGATCTAAGAAAGGGACAAAGCATATGGCATTATCAAAAGAAAGTGAACAATTTTTAAGCAATTTACGAGTGTATTTAATGACATCAGGTAAAAAGGAAGAAGAAATATTGCGTGTCATAGAAAAAGTGGAACATCAATTATTAGAAGCGGAACAAGAGGGGAAATCCATACAATCTATAATAGGAAATTCACCAGAAGTATATATGAAAGCAATTGGCAAAGAAATGAAAACAGACATGAAAGGAACCGTTTTTGTTTGTTTATCTATCATTGCTGGAGCTTTTTCTATTGCAATTTTTCCAGATATTGTACGTGGTGAATTAGCTTTTTCCTCGTTCCGTTTAGTTGGAATGATAAGCGTGTTTTTATTATTTATAGCTATATTCGTTTTGATAGTAAAAAATTTAAGTAAACAAAATGCACCAGATGTAAAGGCTATTGCATACATTTTCATTACCATATGTTTGCTTTCAGTTCTATTTGTCAGTGTATTCTGGTTGGACGATCACATTAAAACCCCAATATGGACGATAGAAGCCCCGTTTGTGTATATCATTGGGATAGTCATCACTGCAATCTTAATTGGATTATCGTGGTGGACAAAAACATGGATCATGCTAATGGTAGTTGTGATCGTAACGATTCCGGAATTACTGCAAAACATATTTCTTTTTTCAGATGAAATAAATCTCTATATGACATTAGCATTATTCATAAGTTTCCAAATCGGAATTGTGTTTATAATGAGGCAATCGAACAAGAAAACATCCTAATACGAAAATTGGCAACAACTGAAAAAAGGCGTATAATAAGAGCATTATAGGAACGGTTCATGAAGAAAAGGATGGATAAGATGATTACATCGATACAAAACAAATTCGTCAAAGAGTGGAAAAAACTACATAAGAAAAAATATCGCCAAGAATCAGGCACATTTCTAATTGAAGGGGAACATATGATTGAGGAAGCATATGAAACAGACCAATTTATTACAACATTAATTGTTCAAGAAGGAAAAGAAGTTCCAGCATGGATGGATGAAGAATATGTATATATCGTCACGGAGAATGTATTTAAGGAAATATCCCAAACGGAAGCACCACAAGGAATTGCGGCAATTGTGAACATGGGAAGCATGAAACAAGAACATAATAACTATGTCCTCTTAATCGATGCCGTCCAAGATCCTGGTAATTTAGGAACGATTATTCGAACAGCAGATGCGGCTGGCTTTTCTAAAGTAGTGTTAGGGGAAGGGACGGTTGATTTGTACAATGATAAAGTCGTTCGTGCAACACAAGGTTCCATTTTCCACCTTGCAATTGAACAGCGTGACTTGAACGAAGCAATACGAAGCCTTCAAACAGATGGTTTTTCGGTATGGGCAACAACATTGCGACGTGCCAAAAATTATGCGGAAATAGAGCCGACAAACAAAACGGCGATTATTTTAGGAAATGAAGGTCGTGGAGTACAACAAAAATGGCTCGATATGGCGGATGAACTTGTGAAGATTCCGATGTATGGAAAGGCCGAGTCATTAAATGTCGGTATAGCAGCAGGTATATTAATGTATCATATTAGAAAATAGTTGCATAAAAACGTTGCTATTAGTATACTTATGTGTAGTTTCATATGGAAAAAGCAATGACGGAGCAAAGTAACGAATAAACGAACATTTCAAGGGAAAAAATGCCTTAGACTGGAAGCATTTTAATGGATCAATCGTTATGATTCACTCAGAGAGCTGACACTTAATCGTGTTTCTGGACAATATTTGTCCATTATCAAAACAAAGTTGGATACATTTGTATGTATCAACAAGGGTGGTACCGCGAAATATAACCTCGTCCCTTTTATTAGGAACGAGGTTTTTTTATGTTTATTTTTAGAAGGAGGATACAGAGATGAAAGATCAATTACAAGCCATTGAAAAAGAAGCATTAGAACAAATTGCACAAATTGAAACATTAAAAGATTTACAAGATGTACAAGTAACCTATTTAGGGAAAAAAGGTTCGATTACTGGTGTACTACGAGGTATGGGGAAATTATCTCCTGAAGAACGCCCGGTCATTGGGGAAATGGCTAACAAAGTTCGCGAATCCATTCAAACGAACTTAGCAGAGAAAAAAGAAGCAATCGAACTGAAGGAATTAGAAATTCAATTAGAAGCGGAAAAAATTGATGTCACATTACCAGGCCGTCCGGTTCGTGTTGGTGGAACACATATTTTACATTCGATTATCGAAGAAATTGAAGATCACTTTATCGGTTTAGGTTATGAAGTAAAAGAAGGACCAGAAGTAGAAACAGATTATTACAATTTTGAAGCCTTAAACTTACCGAAAGGCCATCCAGCACGTGATATGCAAGATTCATTTTATATTACGAATGAATTATTATTACGCACACATACATCTCCTGTACAAGCACGTACGATGAATGCATTAGATGGCGAGCCAATTCGTATGATTTGTCCTGGAAAAGTGTATCGCCGAGATAGTGATGATGCAACACATTCGCACCAATTTACACAAATCGAAGGATTATATGTCGACAAAAATGTACGTATGAGTGATTTGAAAGGAACATTAGATTTATTTGCGAAAAAAATGTTTGGTACAGACCGAGAAATTCGTTTACGTCCAAGCTTCTTCCCGTTTACAGAACCGTCTGTTGAAATGGATATTTCTTGTAAAGTTTGTAGTGGAGAAGGCTGTTCTGTTTGTAAAAAGACAGGTTGGATTGAAATTTTAGGTGCTGGAATGGTTCATCCTAAAGTATTAGAAATGGCTGGATATGATCCGAAAGTGTATACAGGTTTTGCATTCGGAATGGGACCAGATCGTATTGCCATGCTAAAATATGGTGTCGATGATATTCGTCGTTTCTATACAAATGATGTACGATTTTTACAACAATTTCACGAAGCATAAAGAAAAAGATAATGACTTTTTAAAAATGATTACTTATGAAAGTAATATGCACAACGTAAGCAGAATGTTAAACAAGCTATTTAGGAGGGACTACTTTGTTAGTATCAATTAATTGGTTAAATAAATATGTGAATACCGGGGAACAAACTGCTGAACAATTAGCAGAAAAAATTACAAAATCAGGGATTGAAGTGGATGGTATTGAATATATCATTAATGAAAAAAGTGAAAATGTCGTTGTCGGGTATGTAAAAGAATGTGAACAACATCCTGATGCAGATAAATTACGTTTATGTCAAGTAGACGTTGGCGAGGAAACGTTACAAATAATTTGTGGGGCACCAAATGTAGCACAAGGACAAAAAGTAGTAGTCGCAAAACCGGGAGCAGTTTTACCTGGGAATTTCAAAATTAAAAAAGTAAAATTACGTGGTATTGAATCAAACGGGATGATTTGTTCGTTAAAAGAATTATCTGTCGGTGATCGTTTTATTCCGGAACAATACGAAGAAGGAATTGTTGTATTACCAGAAGATACTGTTGTAGGAGAACCTGTAGATGCGTTATTAAACTTAGATGACGCGATTTTAGAGTTCGACTTAACACCAAATCGTGCAGATGCTTTAAGTATGATTGGTGTCGCATATGAAGTGGCAGCAATTTTAGATGAAGAAGTGAATATACCGAATCCTGAAGTGGCAGCGACAGAAGAAAATGTAGCAGACTATATTTCTGTATCGTCTGAAGACCCAGATCTTTGTCCATATTATGTTGCGTTTATCGTAAAAGATGTGGAAATTGCTCCATCCCCATTATGGATGCAAAATGCACTTCTTGCGGCGGGAATTCGTCCGATTAATAATGTTGTTGATATTACGAACTACGTATTAATGGAATATGGTCAGCCATTACATGCATTCGATTATGATTTATTAGGTTCTAAAGAAATTGTCGTTCGCCGTGCAAAAAACGGAGAACAAATCGTAACATTGGATGATCAAACACGTACATTAACGAACGAAAACTTGCTCATTACGAATGGAGAAAAAGGAATTGCCATGGCAGGTGTCATGGGTGGAGCGAATACGGAAGTAAATAACGACACGAAAAACGTCCTGATTGAAGCGGCATATTTTGATGCTCAAACAGTACGTAAAGCTGTCAATGAAACTGGTTTACGTAGTGATGCAAGTACACGTTTTGAAAAAGGGGTCGATCCTGTACGTGTACGTGAAGCAGGTCTTCGTGCATGTGAATTGCTCGTACAATATGCAAACGGAAAACTTGTCGATGATGCAGCAGAGTTTAACGAACTGAAGGTAGAAGAAGCGAACATTGACATGAATGCTGATGAAGTAAATCGTCGTCTAGGCACGGACATTTCGATCGATGAAATGAAAGATATTTTGCGTAAATTACGTTTTGACTATGAGTTAGATGGTACGAATTTTGTTGTCACGATTCCAACACGTCGTGGAGATATTACTCTATTTGAAGATATGTTAGAAGAGGTGGCACGTATTTATGGTTATGACAACTTACCATTTACGTTACCTGCTAACGCATCTAAACCAGGTGGATTAACAGCAGAACAATTGTTAAAACGTAATATTAAAAAATACTTACAAAGTGTTGGATTATATGAAGCAATTACGTATTCATTAGTCGATAAAAAAGCGACAGAAATTTTAACGAGCCCTGAATTATCAACTAATTTAATTCCGGTTCCATTATCTATGCCGATGAGTGAGGATCATCAATATTTACGTTTAAGTTTATTACCAGAATTGCTAAACCGACTCACATATAATGTTGCACGAAAACAAGCAAATGTTGCTTTATATGAAGTAGGTTCCATTTTCTTATCAGAAGAAGCGGAAATTACAAAACAACCTAAAGAAGCACTTCGTATAGCTGGCGCAATTACTGGAAAGTGGCATGAACATAAATGGCAACAAGAATTAAAGCAAGCAGACTTCTATGTTGCAAAAGGAATTGTGGAAGGATTATTCGAGTATGTTCATATTGATGTCACATATGAACAAGCAAAAGTAGAGGGGATGCACCCAGGTCGCTGTGCAATTGTGAAAGCAGACGGTGAAACGATTGGTTTTGTAGGACAAGTTCACCCGAAAATTGCAAAAGAAAAAGATTTGAAAGAAACGTATGTGTTTGATTTAAATCTTGATTATATTTTAGCAAAAGATCGTGGAGAACTCGTTTATACGACTGTGCCAAAATATCCGTCGATTTTACGTGACGTTGCATTTGTTGTGAAAGCAGATGTACATGCTGGGGATATGGAAGCAACGATCGTAAAAGCTGGTGGTCCGTTAGTGAAAAAGGTAGAAGCATTCGACGTATATACAGGTGAAAATGTTGCAGAAGATGAAAAATCCGTTGCATTTAATATTCATTATGAAGACCCAGAAAAAACATTAACAGATGAAGAAGTAGAAGCTTCATTTGAAAACATTGTTACGACAATGAGCGAGAAATTCGAAGCGACGATCCGCTCATAATTTAAATATTACGTATTTGATGAACCCTTAATATTAGAATGAGTTTCTAATATTAAGGGTTATTTTATTTGTAAAATGTTTGATTCTTTCATGTTTGTGGAAATATATACATAGGAGGTGCTAAGGATGGAGCGTAAAAAAGAACGAAAAACGCCATTAGACAAATTTGAAAATGAAAAATTTGCGGATCAACCACCTACAGAAGAGTTAAATATTGAAGCAGAACAAGAAAAGAAGAAGCGGAAATCACAGGATAAATCACAGAGTGAAGAATAGACAATGGAAATAACGGCACCTAAAGGCTAAAATAGTAGTAAATAGTCTTTAGGTGTTTTTTTGATAATTGATTTAAAAGGAGTGTGAAGGATGACGAAAAAGGTAATATACTATAATGAACGAACTTTTAATGGGGTTACTATGTATATCGCAGCGACGGACAAAGGATTAAAATATATTAAACGTTCCTTCGACAAAATAAAAGCAAACCATCCACATGATGTACTTATAGAAGATGCAGCCTTTCTAGCACCATATGAAAAACAATTGGAACAATATTTTCATGGAGAACGGAAAACTTTTGATATGCCACTGGATATAGAAGGAACAAATTTTCAAATGCAAGTATGGAATACGTTACAAACCATTCCATATGGAGAAACTGTTTCTTATTACGATATCGCAAAACAAATTCACAATGAAAAAGCTGTACGAGCGGTTGGTGGGGCAAATGGTAAAAATCCGATATCAATTGTCATCCCTTGTCACCGGGTCGTACAAAAAAATGGCAAATTAGGCGGATATAGCAGTGGCCTTGATATGAAAGAAATGTTGCTTTCTTTGGAACTACGTCATAAATAATACATCCTAATAAAGATAAAAAGGTGATGAAGATGAAGAATAATGATCATGTTTTACAGAACGCTTTATTATCTACAGATGTTTTAAGAAAGACGATTGATGAAATGATCTTTGAATTCGAGACGACAGAAGAAGTACCAGCTTTAACGAATATTATTGGACAGAAGCGTGGAACAGAGGTAATGCAATTCGGGCTCCAAGTGAATAAACCGGGATATAATCTTTATGTTGCAGGTATTCCTGGAACAGGGAAAATGACGTTTACAAATTCAATTGTAGAAGAAGTAGCGAATAAAGAGGTAACTTTATTTGATTGGTGTTATGTAAATAATTTTGAAGATCCATATAAACCAAAAGTGTTACAATTACCGGTTGGAACAGGAAATGCCTTAAAAGAGGATATGGAGCAATTGATTGATAATTTAAAAGTCGACATACCACGTGCTTTTGGGGAAGAATCATATCAACGCGAAAAAGCTAGTATTTTTCGAGAATTTAAAGAGAAAACTTCAGCGGTTATTCAAGAAATAAATGATGAAGCAAAACAATATGGCTTCGTAATCCGGCAATCAGGTTCAGGATTATTGACGATTCCGACAGAGGATGGAAAGCCAATGACAGAAGAGGCTTATGCTACATTAGATGAGGAAACATTGCAAGAAATGGAAAGAAAATCATCCGAACTACAAGATAAAGTAATTGATTATACGAAAAAACTACGTCAAATTGAAAAAGATGCTAGACAAACATTAGAAGCAATCGATGAAAAGGTAGTGTTGACAGCTGTCGGATATCATATGGATGAACTGAAACAAACATATGAGGCTTGTAAGGATGTACAGCAATATTTAGAAGTAGTTTTACAAGATATTTTAAAACATCGTGCTAGTTTTCTAGAAAAAGAACCGTCCAAAGAAGAAAGTAATAGTGTGGCAAGATTATTTCCGAAAAGACCAAATGAAGATATTAAAATGCGGTATGCGGTCAACTTACTCGTTGATAATCGTGAAACAAAAGGGGCGCCGATTATAATGGCAGATAACCCTACGTTTTATCATTTGCTAGGTAAAGTGGAATATGAAAGCCAAATGGGGGTCATGAGCACCAATTTTACTAAAATAAAAAAAGGCTATTTACATGAAGCAAATGGTGGGTATGTTATTATTCAAGCAAAAGATATTTTATCGAAACCATATGCGTGGGATGCATTAAAACGTACATTACTAACTGAACAAATACAGATAGAACATATTAATGAACAAGCTGGCCTTGTATCGACGACAACGTTAAATCCGGCATCAATTCCATTACACGTAAAAATAATTTTGATAGGTAATCGTGAATTATATCAATTGTTGTATACTCATGATGAAGATTTTCGTAAATTGTTTAAAATTAAAGCAGATTTTGATGTCGAAATGGATGCAAATATGGAGAATATGACAAAACTAGCAAGCTTTATCCATACACATTGTAAACGACATAATTTACTTCCGTTCCATCGTTCTGCTGTAGCGAGATTAGTAGAATATAGCAGTCGTTTGGCGGGTCATCAACAAAAATTATCGACGAGATTTAATGATCAAGTTGAAATAATGTATGAAGCGGATACTTGGGCTAGGCTTGCTCACGATGACCTTATTACGAATGAGCATATTCGAAAAGCAATTCATGAACGGGAATATCGCAATAGTTTATATGAAGAAAAAGTACAACAGTCAATCGATGAGGGAGTTATTTTAATCGATACGACCGGAGAAAAAGTCGGACAAGTGAATGGGTTAGCAGTATATAATGTTGGACAATATAGTTTTGGGAAGCCATCACGTATTACAGCAACAACATTCCTTGGTCGAAAAGGAATTGTGAATATCGAAAGAGAAAGTGAGCTTAGTGGCAATGTACACAATAAAGGTGTGTACATTTTAAGTGGATATTTAGGGGAGAAATTTGCACAAACATATCCATTAGCTTTAACAGCTCATATTACATTTGAGCAAAATTATGGTGGCGTTGATGGAGATAGTGCGTCAAGTACCGAGTTGTATGCCATCTTATCAAGTTTAAGTGAGGTTCCAATAAAGCAAGGAATTGCTGTAACTGGTTCTGTCAACCAGAAAGGGGAAATACAACCAATCGGTGGTGTAAACGAAAAGATTGAAGGATTTTTTGAAACATGTCAAAAACGAGGACTTACTGGTGAGCAAGGGGTTCTTATTCCACATCAAAACGTGACACATTTAATGCTCCGTGAAGAAGTTGTCGATGCAGTAGCCGACGGAACTTTCCATATTTATGCGGCAGAGACAATTGAACAAGGAATGGAAATTTTAACGGGTGTAAAAGCTGTAATATATGAGGAAGATGGTAGTTTTAGTACGAACTGTATATACGGGAAAGTTATGGCAAAGTTGAAAACATACGCAAAAGCCGTAAAGGAAGAAACGAACATCTAGTAGGGATGCGGAATTAGAAGATGAATGTCTATTTTAAGGGTGTAGGCATGGTAATGATCGAAAACGCTTCTATACAAAACTAATAAACGATACAATACGTAGTCCAAAATAGGTGACACGTTTTCCAAACAAAAGATTACCAAAATTAATTCGAGTATGGACATATGTCTATACTCGAATTTTTTCAGTAATTGCACGTACTGTCCCGTAATAGTTTACAAATATTGCTCCGCTTTTTTCGTGTTCGCAAAATGGACCTTTGCAATATTTTCTAAGTAGGCTTTACCATGTTCATGTATAATCTTAGCAATTTGTTGGTCAACTTTTTTAGATGCCCCTTTTTGTAAAGAAAATCCCACTAGTTCAGATAACCGATCCATTTCTTTTACATAACGATACCTCGCCAAAACAGATCCAGCAGCAACTGCGATCGATGCATTTTCTGCTTTCGTCATAAAATACGTGTGAGGTAAAAGTGCGTTTCCTTCACTTTCGATATGACGTTTATAAATATGCGGCATACAAAATTGGTCAATTAAAATCCCTTCATAAGGTGTAGTACCCATTTTTTGAAGTAAACTCGTAATAACTCCGTGATGAATCATTGCTTTCATTTTACCTTGTGACCAACCACGTCGCTGTAATTGGTTATATTTATCATTTGATATCGTCATGAGTGAATAGTGTATTTGTACATCCATTAATTCATGTGCCAATCTTTCAATGGTATCGTCTTTAATCGCTTTGGAATCTTGAATGCCCATTTTTTTAAGGACTGGAATGAGTGTATCTGGTACATAAACGGCTGCTGCTGTAACAGGACCGAAATAATCACCTGTTCCAGATTCATCTGACCCGATATGGCTTTTTTGGAAAAAGTCCTGCTTAGGGGTGTACGGATTTGTCGCTTTTTTTGCCATGTTTTTTTGTGTTGTTTCTCCTTGGAATGTCGTCCAAATAGAAGCTTCTTCCTCTGCATTAGCGCCTTGGAACAATACTTTTCCAGATTTGTACGCTGTAATAACCGCATTATTTGTTCGAGCACGAAAAATCGCCCCTTGTGGTGCATGCTCCATTTGTCCTTCGTAAAAATATTGCATTTTTTGTAAAATTTCATCGTTCAAAGTTGTGGATATTTGTCCCATAAATTGTAACCTACCTTTAATATGTTTACCGTTTCCTTAATATACTTTTTCATGTTAAAATTAATTGTAACACTTTATAAATAAAATATGAATGTATATAAAAAAAGGGATTTGCTTGGCAGGAGGAATTCGAGTCGTGTCAGAGGAAAAAAAGAAAAACCGTGTATCGGTTGAAATAAATAAAAGAACGTATACGATTGTCGGCCCCGAATCAAAAGAACATGTCGAATTAGTTGCATCACTGGTCGATCAAAAAATGCGGGACATTCGATCTGCAAACAAACATTTAGATTCGACAAAGCTGGCAGTATTAACGGCACTGAATACAATGAATGAATATATTAAATTAAAAGAAGAACATGAAGAATTAATTACACTAATAGAAGAGGAAGAATAAATGGTTTCTTTAATTATTATTTTATTACTAATATTTGGCTTCTTTATGGGGCTACGAAGAGGTTTTGTTTTACAATTAATGCACTTAATCGGGTTTATTATTGCTTTTATTGTTGCAACCATTTTCTATAAAAAAATTGCAGAACATTTAGCATTATGGATTCCGTATCCAGAAATCAATAGTGATACATTATTAGCCGTATTTTTACAGACGATGCCATTAGAAAGCGCATTTTACAATGCGGTTGCGTTTGCCATTTTATTTTTTGCAACGAAAATACTTTTACAAATTATTACGTCCATGCTAGATTTTATTGCAAGATTACCATTTATCCGTACATTTAATGGATTGTTTGGGGCAGTATTAGGATTTATTGAAGTGTATGTTATTTTATTTATTATGTTATATATTTCTGCACTCATTCCGATGGATTTTATTCAATTCCGTTTAGAAGGTTCTACGGTTGCGAAGTTGATGATTGAACATACACCGTTCTTGTCAAGTTATATTGAGTCGTTATGGTTTATTGATATTTTGAAGAAGTAATGTAAAGACTGATTACATGTGCATGAACTCATGGGTCAGTCTTTTTAAATGTCGGAGGGAATAAATATGAACAAAAAAGATATTATTCAATTACTAGAAGAAATTGCATTGTATTTAGAATTAAAAGGAGAAAATCCTTTCCGTATTTCGGCTTATCGTAAGGCAGCACAAGCATTAGAACGTGATGTCCGTTCCCTTGTTGAAATAAATGATTTTAGTAAGATTCCTGGCATTGGAAAAGGAACGAATGAGTTAATTGTTGAATTTATCAAAACAGGAGAAAGTACTGTACTAGAAGAGTTAAAAGAAGAAGTACCAGCAGGGTTAATCCCGTTATTAAAATTACCCGGTTTGGGTGGGAAAAGACTTGCGACTTTATATAAGGAGTTACACGTTACAGATAAAGCATCGTTACAGCAAGCATGTGAAGATGGGAGTATCGAACAAGTCCGTGGATTTGGGGAAAAAACGGTTGCCAACATTGTCGAAGCATTGAAACAACAATCATCAAGACCTGAACGCTTGCCAGTTTATATGATGTTAGAAATCGGTAAGAAAATCGAAAACTACTTGGAGTCAATCGAAGAGATTGATCGTTTTAGCATGGCAGGTAGTTTACGACGTTTAGGGGAGACGATGAAAGATATTGATTTCATTTTAACGACGGAAAAAAGAGAGATCGTTCGGAAAAAAATAGTGGAAATGGATCACGTAAAAGCAGTAGTTGCTAATGGGGATACGAAAGTGTCGGTCACATTAGAGGAAGAGTACGATGTTAATGTTGATTTTAGAATAGTGGAAGAAGCAGAATATGCGACGACATTGCATCATTTTACAGGATCTAAAGACCATAATGTAAAAATGCGTCAGCTTGCAAAGTCTCGTGGTGAAAAAATCAACGAATACGGTGTAGATGTAGAAGAAACCGGGGAAACGATTCAGTTCAAAACAGAGGAACAATTTTTTAAGCATTTTAACCTTCCATTTATTGCACCAGAATTACGCGAAAATGGAACAGAAGTAGAAAAAATCATCGAAACTACAGATATATTAGAACGCAAAAATATCCGTGGAGATCTGCATATGCATACGACATGGAGTGATGGAGCGGAATCTGTGGAGGAGATGGTAGAGAAAGCTCGAACTTATGGATATGAATATATAGCAATTACAGACCATTCGAAATTTTTACGTGTAGCAAACGGATTAAATGAAACGAGATTACGAAAACAACGAGAAGAAATCGCTTTATTAAATGAAAAATATGATGATATTCATATTTTTGCGGGTGTTGAGATGGACATTTTACCAAACGGAACGCTCGATTTTTCGGATGAATTTTTACAAGAAATGGATGTCGTTATCGCCGCAATTCATTCGAGCTTTGATCAGACTGAAGAAGAAATCATGTATCGTTTATGTACTGCATTAGAAAATCCTTATGTTGATATTGTCGCACACCCAACAGGAAGAATTATTGGACGAAGAGACGGATATCGTGTAGTAATGGATCAATTAATTGAAAAAGCAAAAGAAACGAACACCGTATTAGAATTAAATGCGAACCCGATGCGTTTTGATTTAAGTACGGAACATTTACGACAAGCACAAGATGCTGGGGTGCATATCGCAATTAATACGGATGCCCATAAAACAGGTACATTTTATCATATGGATTATGGAGTTAAAATGGGAAGAAAAGCATGGCTGACCAACGATACAGTGATCAACACATGGGATAAAGCACGGCTAGAAACATTTTTAAATCGAAATAAATAGGAGAAGGTTACAATGAATGAACGGACATGGAAAGTTCTAGAATTTCATAAAATTATACACTTATTAAAACAGAAGGCAGAGACTACTGTCGGAAGAAAACTTGCGGAACGAACGACACCAAAAACAACACTAGCGGATGTCCAACATTTACAAGAAGAAACAGACGAAGCATTAACGGTGTTACGTTTAAATAAACGTGTCCCATTTTCGCATATGGAAGATGTCACGGCTGCACTAAAACGTGCACAAATTGGTAGTACATTAAATGCAGAAGAGTGTTTACACATTGCACAAGTAATTTATACAGGTCGACATGTAAAGAAGTTTTTTGAGTCGTTAGAAGAGGAGAGCTTGCCATTATTACAAGAAATTATAGAACAAATTATTTCCTTACATCATGTCGAAAAAGAAGTGAAAGCAAAAATAGATGATCATGGCGATATTTTAGATGATGCTTCCCCTACACTAAAAGGGATCCGTCACGCAATCCGCTCATTAGAAACACGCATTCGTGAACGACTACAACATATTACAAAAACGAAAAGTAAAATGTTATCCGATACGATTGTGACGATTCGGAATAATCGTTACGTGTTACCGGTAAAACATGAGTATCGGGGTGCAATAGGTGGCATTGTTCATGATGAATCATCTTCAGGACAAACATTGTTCATGGAACCGCGAGCAATTATTGAACTGAATAATGAATTACAACATCAAATTGTTAAAGAACGACAAGAAATAGAAATTATTTTACAGAAATTAACTGGTTTAATCGCAGAACATGTGGAAGATATATTATTAAATATTCGTCTGTTAGCTAAAGTAGATTATATTTTTGCTCGGGCATATCTTGCAGTGGATATGAAAGCAGCAAAACCGACGTTAAATGAACATGGCTATATTGATATGAAACAGGCAAGACATCCATTAATTGCAGCAGATCAAGTTGTTGCAAACGATATTTCTATTGGTCATGATTATCATGCAATTGTAATTACCGGACCAAACACGGGAGGTAAAACAGTTACATTAAAATTAATTGGTTTATGTACTTTAATGGCACAAGCTGGTTTACAAGTCCCTGCATTAGATGGTTGTCAATTAGCTGTTTTTCCAAAAATTTACGCAGATATTGGGGACGAACAATCGATCGAGCAAAATTTAAGTACATTTTCATCCCATATGACAAATATCGTTTCTATTATGGAAGAAGTGGATGAAACATCGCTCGTCCTATTTGATGAGTTAGGTGCGGGTACAGACCCACAAGAGGGGGCTGCATTAGCGATGGCGATTTTGGATGATGTCATAAGTCGTCAAGCACGAGTTGTAGCAACGACACATTATCCAGAGTTAAAAGCATATGGATATAATAGGGAACAAGTGATGAATGCATCCGTTGAATTCGATGTGGAAACATTGCGTCCAACATATCGTTTATTAATGGGTGTCCCTGGACGAAGTAATGCATTTGAAATCTCTACTAGATTAGGCTTACAGTCTTCTATTATCGATCATGCAAAATCATTTATCGGTGTTGATTCTGAAAGTGTAGAAAACATGATTACAGCACTTGATGATGCACGAGTTGCGGCAGAAAAAGAATTAGAGAAAGCACATACAATGGTCGAAGCGGCTGAAACGATTCATAAAGAATTAAAAAGCGAATGGGATACATTCCAAGTGGAAAGAGACCGTTTATACAAAAAAGCGGAGGAAAAAGCAGACAAAGCAATACAGCAAGCAAGAGATGAAGCACAAATTATTGTTGATGAAGTAAAACAAATGCGAGATCAAACGATGTTTAAAGAACATGAATGGATTGAAGCACGTAAAATGCTAGAAGAAGCACAACCAACACTTGTACAGAAGAAAAAAGCAGAAGAAAAAGATGATGTTATATTAGAAGTTGGCGATGAAATTAAACATCGCACATTACAACAAACCGGTGAAATCGTTGACAAAAAAGATGATAATAATTTTACAATCCAAATTGGTATGATGAAAATGAATGCAAAACGTAAAGACATACAATTTGTGAAAAAGGGTCAAAAAGAAAAACAAGAAGATGTAAGACCGATTACACGCGTTATGACATCTGGTGCTTCTGTAAAACCTGAATTAGATCTACGTGGAGAAAGATATGAAGATGCAATGGCAAGATTAGAAAAATATGTTGATGATGCTTTATTACAAAACTATCCACGTGTTACAATTATTCATGGTAAAGGAACGGGTGCGTTAAGAAAAGGTGTGGAGCAATTCATTAAAGCACATCATCAAATTAAATCTAGTCGTATCGGTGGTGCAAGTGAAGGTGGAAGTGGCGTAACGATATTGGAATTGGAATAAGAGCGAGTGTGGCATTAAGAAGGTGAAGTCACGTAACATTGTCGATGTTGGCAACTTCTAGGAGCCAATGTCGACACTTACATGTCGGATATATAAGTGAAAAATGCAGTAAGGATAATAGAGGGATTAAGATAATGGTTGATCATCATTATGTCAAAATGTATTTTCACTGTTATGAACAAAAGAAAATCCAATAAAAAGCAATCACTAAGCATTTTCTCATAGGATTTTCTGAAACTGATTTGTTATTCAACATTTTCCGACAAATTATTGAATAATGATTCATTATTCGATTGAATTACGATTCATTTTATGATAAAATTTGAGAAACTCCATTAATAAGAGTTTAAATGATAGGGGAAGAATCATATGGTACTGGATAAATTAGCAAAAATTTTAATTGCAGTAGCAATTGTCTTTATCGTAATAGGTGCAGCATATTTGTTTATCAATTAAAAATGATAAACAAAATATTGAAACTTTTTCTATCAGAAAAAATGTAAGTGTTTACATTGAAAATTAAAACACAACTAGAGGACAAAGGCAGAGGAATAAGAACATGAGGGGGATGTACAATGGAGAAAACAAAACCATGGTTAGAACATTATCCATCACAAATAAAAAGTTCTATTTCGTATGACGAAAAGCCGCTTTATAGTTTTTTACTTGAATCCGCTGAAAAATTTCCATCGAAAAATGCACTTCATTTTATGGGGAAGCAGATGACATTTTCAGAGTTAGCATCAGAAGTGAAAAAAATGGCGAACTTTTTACAGAGCAAAGGATTGAAAAAAGGAGATCGAGTTGCAATTATGTTGCCAAACTCGCCACAAACTGTAATCGCTTACTTTGGGTCATTACTTGCAGGTGGAACGGTCGTTCAAGTAAATCCGTTATATACGGAAAGAGAGTTAGAACATCAACTGAATGATTCCGGCGCAACATTTATCGTTTGTTTAGACATTTTAGTTCCAAGAGTTTCAAATGTTAGGGAAAAGACAGATCTTCAACATGTCATTGTGGCAAAAATTGCAGATTACCTGCCGTTTCCGAAAAATCTCGTCTATCCATTTATTCAAAAACGTCAATATAATTTAGTTGTTAAAGTAGAAGAGACTGAAGATACACATGTATGGAAATCAATTATTTCAAAAGGTAGTGAAGCGTATAAAGAAGTTGACGTAGATCCTTATGAGGATCTAGCACTACTTCAGTATACTGGAGGGACGACTGGTTTTCCAAAAGGTGTCATGTTAAGTCATATGAATTTAGTGTCGAACGTCCAAATGTGTGCAAATTGGATGTATCGCCTGGATCATACGAATGAAAAAGTATTAGGTGTATTACCTTTCTTCCACGTTTATGGCATGACTACTGTCATGAATTTATCCATTATGTTCGGTTCAGAAATGATTTTATTACCGAAATTTGATGCGACAGAAGTGTTAAAAACGATTGAAAAATTAAAACCGACATTGTTCCCTGGTGCACCGACTATTTATATTGGATTATTAAATCATCCTGATATTAATAAATATGATTTATCTTCTATTGAAGCATGTATCAGTGGTTCAGCAGCATTGCCTGTGGAAGTTCAACAACAATTTGAAAAAATTACAGGTGGTAACTTAGTGGAAGGATATGGTTTAACAGAAAGTTCTCCTGTGACACATGCTAACTTTATTTGGGATAAACGTGTGAATGGAAGTATTGGAGTACCGTGGCCGGATACAGAAGCAATTATTGTAGAAGAAGGTACTTTAAATGAAGTTCCAGTTGGAGAAGTTGGCGAGCTAGCTGTAAAAGGTCCACAAGTGATGAAAGGATACTGGAATAATCAAAAAGAAACAGACGAGACATTAAAAGACGGTTGGTTACTAACAGGTGATATGGGATATATGGATGAAAGTGGTTATTTTTATATTGTTGATCGAAAAAATGATATGATTATAGCTGGTGGATTTAATATATACCCACGTGAAGTAGAAGAAGTATTATTTGAACATCATGGAATTCAGGAAGCAGCAGTTATTGGAATTCCAGATGATTACCGTGGTGAAACAGTAAAAGCTGTCATTGTACCGAAAAAAGGACAAACTTTGGATAAAGATCAGCTAAATCGCTATTGCCGAAAACATTTAGCGGCATATAAAGTGCCACGCATTTATGAATTTCGGGAAGAATTACCGAAAACAATTGTTGGAAAAGTATTGAAACGTCAATTAATTGAAGAATCTGTCGCAGAACAAATTAAAAAACCAGAAAATGTAAAGTGATAGAAAATTGACAATAGCGTTTTCATTTAATAAAATAATAAGTGAATGATTAATCATTCATAGTTTGCAATTCGTTTCAGTATAAGGAAAGTGAGGGGATTTTAGTGAAAGATAAACCTAAATATAAACAAATTATTGAGGCAGCTGTAGAAGTAATCGCTGAAAATGGTTATCATGCGTCTCAAGTTTCAAAAATTGCTAAAAAAGCTAAAGTAGCAGATGGAACAATTTATTTATACTTTAAAAATAAAGAAGATATTTTAATCTCGGTTTTCAGAGAGAAAATGGGAACATTTATCGACGGGGCGAAAAGAGCCATTGATGATGAACAGACGGCAAATGATAAACTTTTTAAACTAATTGAAATGCATTATAGCCAATTATCTGAATCCCCTTATTTAGCAATTGTTACACAGCTAGAATTAAGGCAATCAAAATCAGAATTACGACATGAAATTAATAAAGTGTTGAAATCATACTTAGATGTGATCGATTCTGTCATCGAATTTGGTTTAGAGACTGGTGAAATCGACAAAAAGTTTAATCCACAGCTTATTCGACAAATGATTTTCGGTACATTAGATGAATCCGTAACAACTTGGGTTATGAAATCTCAACGCTATCAATTAGTAGAACAGGTAGAGGAAATGCACACACTCTTAACGAAAGGTTTTTTCAAATAATTATAAAACTTTAAACGAATAGGAGGAATATTGTGACGAAACTTCATTTACATGTCGAAGAACATATTGCGACATTAACGATCGATAGCCCACCTGCCAATGCATTGTCATCAACGTTAATTCAGCAAATTGATGCGAAATTAACAGAAATTGAACAAGATGAAACGGTAAAAGCGGTTATTTTAAAAGGGGAAGGACGATTTTTTTCTGCAGGAGCAGATATAAAAGAGTTTACATCACTCCAAGAAGCGTCAGGCTATGAAACAGTTTCACGGGATGGGCAAATTGTTTTTGATCGTATCGAACAGTTTCACATTCCTGTAATCGCTGCCATACATGGTGCCGCTCTTGGTGGAGGATTAGAACTTGCACTAAGTTGTCATATGCGAATTGTGACAGAGGAAACAAAAATAGGTTTACCAGAATTAACATTAGGAATTATACCTGGGTTTGCTGGGACACAAAGATTGCCAAAGTTAATCGGTCAACCGAAAGCTTATGAAATGATGCTTACATCAGATCCGATTTCAGGAAAAGAGGCATATCAATTTGGATTAGCCAATCATGTCGTGAAAGAAGAAGAGCTTCAATCATTTACGAATAACATAGCTAAAAAAATTGTTGCAAAGAGTAAACCGACAATCAATGCGGTGATGGAGCTTGTATCATATGGTGCTTTACACGGTGCTGATGCAGGTGCGAAAGAAGAAGCAAAAGCATTTGCAAAAGTTTTTGGAAACGAAGATGCAAAAGAAGGCATTCAAGCATTTCTTGAAAAACGTCAACCGAATTTTTCAGACAAGTAAAGAAATGATGAATATAATTTAAATGTTTGATAGGGAGGAAAAAGAAATGAATATTTACGTATTATTAAAGAGAACTTTTGATACAGAGGATAAAATTGTCGTATCAAACGGACAAATTGAAGATGATAGTGCTGAATTTATTATTAACCCTTACGATGAGTATGCAGTGGAAGAAGCAATTGTACAGCGTGATGCACATGGTGGAGAAGTAACA
>NZ_JAXHDE010000006.1:0-138703 GCF_037072005.1 Pseudogracilibacillus sp. SO10305
GGCGAAGCTCATGTAAAAACACCATATAATTTACAATGTATTTTGAATGACTTTAATCTGTCACCAACACCATTTGACAAAGAACCACAAAATGAGGTTGGATCAATATCCAACCTCATGCAACGTATGTATGCGATTAGTTCATTTGTGCAATTACTGCTCCAATTACATAAATCAAAATAAAGAATACAAATGAAGCGACGAAACCAGTTGCCGCATGTGGTACGTCAAGTGATTTTTCTTGTGGATCTTTTTCAAATTCGTTCATCTTAATCCCTCCTGTTTCTCTTTAAGTATAAATTATTTCATAAAATAATTCTACTTTAGACTAAGCTATTTTTTTAAAAAATTATTTATAAATTGATTGCTCTTAAATTATATCAATAAACATGAAATTTTGCTATGATTAACCTAATGAATAAAAAGGAAAGTGTATAATTATGGTAGATTTTAATGATGCATTCAAAAAACTAAAGAAAAATAATATCCAACCAGTGTACATATTGTATGGTGAATCACAGTATTTTATCGATTTATTTAAACAAAAAGTTATGGATCTGTTAAAGGATGAAGTACAAGAGGAAATTAATTATTATGATTTACGTGAAACAGCCATTCAAGATGTGTTAGTCGATGTAGAAACGATACCATTTTTTACAGATCGTAAATTAATTATGGCGGAAAATATGAGTTTTATTACATCTAAACAGGAAAAGATACAAATAGAGCATGATGTCACTGCGCTTGAGGCGTATGTACAACATCCGGCCAGTTATTCAGTACTTATTTGTATTGTTCCATTCGACAAATTAGACGAACGTAAAAAAATCACTAAATTATTAAAAAAACATGTAGAAGTTGTTCATTGTGCACCGTTAAAGGAAAAGGCACTAAGAAATTGGGTGTTATATTTAGCGAAGGAAGAACAAATAACCGTTGACGCTGATGCATGTGATCTATTAGAGGCAGAATTTGAGACAAACTTAACTTTGTTAGCATCTGAAATGAAAAAACTTGCTTTATACGTTGGAGAAGGAGGACATGTTACAAATGAAATTGTTCGTAATTTAATGTCTACTTCTTTAAATCAAACAGCACTCCAGTTAGTGGATGCTGTATTAAAAAATGATTTGTTTGGAGCAATACATATTTATAAAGGTTTAGAAAAAATGCGTGAAGATGAAATAGGGCTACTCGCTTTATTGAGTTATCAATTCAGAATCATTTTCCAAGTGAAACTACTCGTAAATAAAGGGTATCCACTACAACGCATTCAATCAGAAGTTAAGGTACATCCATATGTTGTCAAACTTGCGCGTGAGCGAAGTAATCGTTATTCGATTACGACATTACAAAAAATTATGAATGAACTAACAAATACAGACCAAAAAATTAAAACAGGTGTAATGGATAAGGCGATTGCTTTTGAAATGCTCTTATATCAATTATCCACATTAGAACAGTATTCGTAACAACTTAAAATACCCGAAAGAAGAAAGCCGTTTCTATCGGTATTGTAAATAAAAAAAGATTCCAGTAATTACTGGAATCTTTTTTTATAATGAACTTATGCAGTAGCTTTATTAAGTTTTTTTGCTAAACGAGCTTTTTGGCGTAATCCATTGTTTTTATGTACTACCCCTTTTTGAACTGCTTTGTCAATGATGCGTGTAGTTGCTGTAAATGCAGCTTTTGCATTTTCTACATCATTTGCTTCGATTAACTTTTCAACTTTTTTAATATTTGTACGCATATCAGATTTAACCGATTGGTTACGATCACGTTTTTTATTGTTTACTTCTACACGTTTTAATGCTGATTTTAAGTTAGCCATGATGTCACCTCCTATAAATAGTTTCGTTTTCACTGTATGAAATATTTATTCATCCAATTCATTCGTTGTTCCATCACGTAAAGCAACGTAATTCGACAGAAACATTTTATCAAATAACGGGCGCAATTTCAACCGTTGTACATAAAAATAAGATTTACGCTTAAACTAAGTGTACATATTTGGAAATAGAAAGGGAATGGAACATGCATAATATTAGAACAGATTTAGCTATGGAAGCAAAAGAAATGTATGTGCAAGAAACAAATGAGGATATTGATGGTGTGAAAATCGTGGAAAAAAAAGAAGATGGAATGAAGATTTCTACCATTCATGTAAAAGAACCTGCAGCTTCTAAAATAAATAAAAAAAGTGGAACTTATATTACGGTTCATACAAAATCAGTGATCCAATCAGATGCAAACAAACAATTAGAAACGGCAAAAATAATTAGTAAACAACTAAATGAATTATTAATTTCCCATGAAATTGAGAAAGATGCAACATGCTTAGTAATCGGATTAGGGAATTGGAATATTACTCCTGATGCATTAGGACCAATGGCTATCGATAAATTATTAGTTACCAACCATTTATTTTTAATCGATGATGAAACACTTCATGAAGGATATCGACGAGTGGCAGCAATGTCTCCTGGAGTGATGGGAACGACTGGAATGGAAACGAGTGATATCGTCTTAAGTGTTATAGAAAGGTTAAAACCGGACTTCGTCATTGTCGTGGATGCACTAGCATCTAAATCTGTTGAAAGAATTAATGAAACCATTCAAATTACAGATACAGGGATACATCCTGGTTCTGGAGTTGGGAATAAACGAAAGGAATTAAGTAAAGAGGTATTAAATATTCCTGTATTTGCAATTGGTGTACCTACCGTTGTCGACGCAGTAACGATCGTACACGATACGATGAATGAAATTTTAAAAAATCTTGGGCGAGAAGCAAAAGAGAAAGGCCGTCCGAAATCATCTCTTTTGCCGAATATACTTCCGATTCAACATGAAAATCTAACAGAAAGTGACCTACCAAATGAAAAGGATAGAAAAAAATATTTTGGGATGATCGGTGCTCTATCTGATGATGAAAAACGTGCATTTTTACGGGAAATATTAACTCCTTCTGGTAAAAATTTGATTGTTACCCCAAAAGAAGTCGATCAATATATGGAAGACATGGCACATTTATTAGCACAGGCTATTAATGCATGTTTACATGAAAAAGTGAAATTAAAGAAAGCGACAAATTATACAAAATAATAGTTCTAAACATCCTTACGATACATACAATGTCATATAAAACAAATGTAAAAGTTGATCTTATAAAATGATGGTTGTAAGGGTGATACTAATGTTTCTAAAGAAGTCTTATGAAAGAATACTCCTTTCGTTTATCATAACTATATTTTTATTTATATGCATCGGGTGGATGACGACATTTAAGTCAACAGATAAATGGTCGTCATCTTTTTTTTCGAGTTGGACAATCCATTTACAAGATTCACTTTTTATCCATTTATTCAGTGCGGAAAATCAGGCTTTTAGTGTCATGATGGAAGATACAGAACGAGTATCTGTTGCAGATACGTTGTTTCAACTTATAACGAGCGTGCAACTAGACGATGTGAAAACATTTATTTTTAAAGAAATACCTGGAATTTCTATTTATGAAAGAAATATTGTCGTGCAAAGCGAACAATTAGATACACATCAATTTTTATCACATGAATCCGGACCACCATTAGAATTAATACTTGAAGAAAGGGAAGCTAATTTGAAAGAAGAAGAACAAGAAGAAGAAATAACACCGAATACACAATCAAAGACGGTGTTCTTGTATAACTCTCATAATCGTGAATCATTTTTGCCACATTTAAAAGAAGAAAATCCAAGTAGTGCTTACCATGATGAAGTAAATATTACAAAAGTAAGCGAACGGCTTCGTCAGCAGTTGGAAAAAAGAAATATCGGCGTGACGGTAGATGATACAGATATTACAGCAATGTTACATAAAAAAGGATGGCAATTTTATCAATCATATGAAGCATCTAGAGAAGTGGTAGCTGACGTCATGAAGGAAAATAATCAATTACAATATTTTATCGACATTCACCGTGATAGTTTACCGAGAGATAAAACAACAAAAACAATTAATGATGAAACTTATGCGACGATACTATTTGTCGTTGGTGGAGATCATAAAGATTACGAGAAAAACTTATCCATTGCAACAACGCTCCATAAAAAAATAGATGAATCATATCCGGGCTTAAGTAGAGGAGTTATTACAAAATCTGGCCCAGGAAACGACGGGATCTATAATCAGGATTTATCGGAAAATGCACTCTTAATTGAGCTTGGAGGATATGAAAATACTTTTGATGAATTATATGCAACCGTAGATGTTTTTGCAGATGCATTTAGTCAATTTTACTTTGATACAGAAAAAGTAATGAAGTAATAGGAGGAAATAACGATGAGGATTTTTTTCATTATTATCATTTGTATATTTTGTTTCGTAAGTGGGATGACATATAAATCTGTAGATGCACAAACGGAAAAGCCGACGATAGATGTTAAGGAACAACCTTTATGGGATTATGAATTGGAAGAGCAAGCGACGATTTTACAAGAGAACGAACCTTTTATTTATTCGATTACTAGTAAGATAGAAAAAATATTTAATTTTTTAACAACAACATTAGTAGATTTTCTTTATCAATTTGCTTCCTTATTTTTCTGATAAAAAAAACGTGACAGTGATATAATATTGAAAGTAACAAAGGGTACTGATATAATCATGTAACAGATATGTAAAATATATGCTCAATTTATTGTAGGAGTGGCAGGAAATGAAAAAACAAAAACGTAGTGTACGAAATTTTTCGATTATCGCACATATTGACCACGGAAAGTCAACATTAGCAGATCGAATTTTAGAAAATACAAAAGCATTAACCGAAAGAGAAATGTCTGATCGTTTATTAGATGCGATGGACTTGGAAAAAGAACGCGGAATTACCATTAAATTAAATGCTGTACAACTGGAATATACGAGTAAAGCTGGGGAAGACTTTATATTCCATTTAATCGATACACCTGGGCACGTCGATTTTACGTACGAAGTATCCCGTAGTTTAGCGGCGTGTGAGGGAGCTATTTTAGTGGTGGATGCGGCACAAGGAATTGAAGCCCAGACACTTGCAAACGTTTATTTAGCTTTAGATAATGATTTAGAAATTATCCCTGTCATTAATAAAATTGATTTACCAAACGCTGACCCTGAACGTGTTACACAGGAATTAGTTGACATTGTTGGCATCAATCCTGATGATGTTATTTTAGCATCGGCAAAGGAAAATATCGGTATTGAAGATATTTTAGAGCGAGTCGTAGAAGCAGTACCGGAACCAGAAGGGGATCCAAATGAGGTATTAAAAGCGCTAATTTTTGACTCATTATATGATCCATACCGTGGAGTTGTCGCATATGTTTGTGTGAAAGAGGGACAAATTAATGTTGGCGATAAAATAAAAATGATGGCAACAGATAAAGAATATGAAGTGTTAGAAGTTGGTGTTTTTACACCAAAAGAAGAAAAACGTAGCCATTTAACCGTCGGAGATGTAGGTTATATGACGGCGGCAATTAAAAATGTAAAAGATACGCGTGTTGGAGACACGATAACAAATGCATTAAATGGAACAACAGAACCACTACCAGGGTACCGTAAGTTAAATCCAATGGTTTTCTGTGGACTATATCCTGTTAACTCGGAAGATTATAATCCGTTACGTGATGCATTAGAACGATTAGAGCTAAATGACTCTGCATTACAATACGAAGCTGAAACATCTCAAGCATTAGGATTTGGCTTCCGGACTGGATTTTTAGGTTTACTCCATATGGAAATTATCCAAGAGAGAATCGAGAGAGAATTTAACATTGATTTAATTACAACAGCACCAAGTGTTATTTATGAGGTGCATAAAACAGATGGAGAAATAATAAGCATTGATAATCCAGCTCAAATGCCTGAGCCAACTGAAATCGAACAAATTTTAGAGCCATATGTAAAAGCAACGATTATGGTACCAAATGATTTTGTTGGTCCAGTAATGGAGATTTGCCAGCGAAAACGTGGGTCATTCGTTGATATGCAATATTTAGACGATGTTCGAGTCAATGTCGTATATGAAATACCACTATCAGAAATTGTTTTTGATTTCTTTGATCAATTGAAATCACATACAAAAGGGTATGCGTCATTAGATTATGAATATATTGAAAATCGAGCATCAGATTTAGTGAAAATGGACATTTTATTACATGGTGAAGCGATTGATGCGCTGTCTGTTATTATCCATAAAGACTTTGCTCAAAGTCGTGGTCGTCAAATTGCGGAAAAACTACGTGAATTAATTCCAAGACAACAGTTTGAAGTCCCTGTTCAAGCGGCAATTGGAAACCACATTATTGCAAGAACAAATATTAAAGCTGTACGTAAAGATGTCACAGCGAAACTGTATGGAGGAGACGTCTCACGTAAGAAAAAGTTATTAGAGAAACAAAAAGAAGGTAAGAAACGAATGAAGATGGTCGGCTCTGTTGAAATTCCGCAAGAAGCGTTCATGAGCGTGTTACAGTTGAATGATGATTAATATAGAAAAGACGAAGTAGATGATGGTAATCCAATCATCTACTTTTTTTATAAAAAAAGAGTCAACATAATTGACAATGAAAATGAGATTTGATAATTTATAATTAGTATTAGCACTCACATCGGTCGAGTGCTAACAGAGGTGATAAACATGTTAACAGAAAGACAGTTGCTCATCTTACAAACGATTATCGATAATTTTATTGATACAGCGCACCCAATCGGTTCTCGCGCTTTATCTAAAGATGAATCGATTCAACTTAGTTCTGCAACAATTCGAAACGTGATGGCAGACTTAGAAGATATGGCATTACTCGAAAAAACACATTCTTCTTCTGGAAGAATCCCATCTGAAAAAGGGTATCGGTATTATGTAGACCATTTGATTACACCAAAAATGAAACAAAAAGAATTAAATATTATTAAACATGTCATACAAAATAAAATGG
Source organism: Pseudogracilibacillus sp. SO10305 (assembly GCF_037072005.1). Lineage (NCBI taxonomy): Bacteria > Bacillati > Bacillota > Bacilli > Caryophanales > Bacillaceae > Pseudogracilibacillus > Pseudogracilibacillus sp. SO10305. The sequence continues at coordinate 6,958 of NZ_JAXHDE010000006.1, forward strand.
TCGACTTTGAACAAATTGTTCAATTATCTGCTGACTTATTATCGCAGTTAACAAATTATACGACAGTCATTCTTGGTCCACATGATATGGATGCAACGTTAAAACAAGTGCAATTAGTCAAAATCTCTGATACGACTGCTGTTGCTATTTTAGTGACGAATACCGGACATGTGGAACATAAATCATTTACGGTACCGAGCACGATTTCGATGTCTGAATTAGAAAAGCTCATGAATATTTTGAATGATCGTTTACAAAATGTACCACTCGTCCAATTACCATATACCTTACAGTCAGAGGTTTATGCATTAATGGAAAAGCATATACACAATTATGAAGTAATGTATGATTATATTCAGACTGTTTTAACTTATGACGATAGTACAAAAATTTATGTCGGTGGACAATCAAACATCCTGATGCAACCAGAGTTTAAAGACGTTGAAAAAATTTACGATTTTTATACGATGCTAGAAAACGAACAACTAATGATTGACTTATTATCGAAACAATCAGAAGGGATTCAAGCATCGATTGGCAATGAAAATGAACATGAGGCAATTAAACACTTCAGTTTGATCACGTCTTCGTATAAATTAAATGACAATCAAACAGGGAAAATTGCATTAATAGGTCCAACAAGGATGGAATATCGTAAAGTATTTTCATTAATGCAAGCATTATCGAATGAGATAAGCGAAATTTTTTACCCACATAGAAATGAGTAACAACATATTAAAAGAATGACCATTATAGTTTATTTTGTATAAAATTCATGTTATTGTGTAACGTGGTAATGGATATTACGGAGGTGTACGTTTTGGAAGAAACGAAAGAACAAAACGTTACGAATGAAGAAATCGATGAGACGATTATCGATGAAAATCAGGACGTAACAGAAGAAGATCATGAGGCGAATGCTGAAAAAAGTAAAGAAATCAATATAGAAGAAATTTTACAAGAAAATGAACAATTGAAACAAGAAACAACCCAATTAAAAGACCGCATGCTTCGTATTCAAGCAGAGTATGATAACTTCAAACGTCGTACGAACGAAGAAAGACTTGCGGAAAGAAAATATCAATCCGAAAAATTAGCGATAGCACTTTTATCTGTATTAGACAATTTCGAACGTGCATTACAAGTAGAAATTACAGAAGAAAACAAAGGATTGATGGATGGGATGCAAATGATTTACAATCAATTTGCAGAAGCATTACAATCAGAGGAAATTACAGCGATTAACGCAGTGAACGAACAATTCGACCCGAATATTCATCAAGCAGTGATGCAAGTAGAAGATGAATCAGTAGAATCAAATATTGTTGTAGAAGAACTACAAAAAGGGTATATGTTAAAAGATAAAGTAATTCGACCAGCAATGGTAAAAGTTAATAAATAGTTTATAGAAGAAGGAGAATAAATGATGAGTAAAATTATTGGTATTGACTTAGGAACAACAAATTCATGTGTAACAGTAATGGAAGGTGGAGAACCAGTTGTTATTCCTAACCCAGAAGGAAACAGAACAACACCATCTGTTATTTCGTTTAAAAACGGTGAAAGACAAGTAGGGAATGTTGCGAAAAACCAAGCAATTACAAACCCAAACACAATTCAATCCATTAAACGTCATATGGGTACTGATTACAAAGTAACAATTGAAGATAAAGATTATACGCCACAAGAAGTATCGGCTATTTTATTACAACATTTAAAAGAGTATGCAGAAAGCTATATCGGTGAAGATGTATCAAAAGCTGTTATTACAGTTCCAGCATACTTTAACGATGCAGAGCGTCAAGCTACTCGTGATGCAGGTATTATCGCAGGTCTCGAAGTAGAAAGAATTATTAACGAACCAACTGCAGCAGCTCTTGCATACGGTATGGACAAAGAAGGCGACCAAACTATTTTAGTATATGACTTAGGTGGAGGTACATTTGACGTATCTATCTTAGACATTGGTGATGGAACATTTGAAGTTATTTCAACAGCAGGGGATAACCGTCTAGGTGGGGATGACTTCGACGAAAAAATCATCGACTATATGGTTGAAGAGTTCCGTAAAGAAAATAGCATTGATTTATCACAAGATAAAATGGCGACACAACGTCTAAAAGATGCGGCTGAAAAAGCGAAAAAAGATTTATCAGGTGTATCACAAACTCAAATTTCATTACCGTTCATTACAGCTGGAGAAGCTGGACCATTACATTTAGAAATGACATTAACTCGTGCGAAATTTGATGAGTTAACATCAGATTTAGTCGAGAAAACAATGGTTCCTGTACGTAAAGCGTTACAAGATGCGGATTTCTCTGCTTCAGATATTGATAAAGTAATTTTAGTTGGTGGATCTACTCGTATTCCAGCAGTTCAAGAAGCAATTAAGAACGAAACTGGTAAAGAACCATCAAAAGGAGTAAACCCTGATGAAGTTGTTGCTTTAGGGGCGGCAATCCAAGGTGGAGTATTACAAGGTGATGTTAAAGACGTATTATTATTAGATGTAACACCACTATCTCTAGGAATTGAAACAATGGGTGGCGTTACGACAAAATTAATCGAACGTAATACAACTATTCCAACAAGTGAATCACAAGTATTCTCAACTGCTGCAGATAACCAAACTGCTGTAGACATTCACGTATTACAAGGGGAACGTGAAATGGCTGCAGATAACAAAACATTAGGCCGTTTCCAATTAACAGATATTCCAGCAGCACCACGTGGAATTCCCCAAATCGAAGTATCATTTGACATTGACGCAAATGGTATTGTAAACGTACGTGCAAAAGATTTAGGAACAAATAAAGAACAATCGATTACAATCAAATCTTCTTCAGGTTTATCAGATGAAGAAATCGATCAAATGGTAAAAGACGCAGAAGAAAATGCGGAGGCGGACAAAAAACGTCGTGAAGAAATCGATCTACGTAATGAAGCTGACCAAGCTGTGTTCATGACAGAAAAAACATTAAAAGATTTAGGTGAAAATGTTTCTGACGATGAAAAAGCAAAGGCAGAACAATTAAAAGATGAACTTAAAACTGCCTTAGAAGGCGAAGACATGGAAGATATTAAAGCGAAAAAAGAAGCACTTGAAGCAGAAGTTCAGCAGTTAGCTACAAAATTATATGAACAAGCAGCACAAGCACAACAACAAGCAGGTGCAGAGGATGATGCAGCTGGATCAGATGATGTAGTAGATGCAGATTTTGAAGAAGTGGACGATGAAAAGAAATAAATATATAGAAACAAAAGGTCAAAGTCAGGATTTCTTGGCTTTGACTTTTTTTAAGAGACTCATTTGCTATGGCAATTACATTAATGGTATTATAAATAAGATTGAGATCGTTTCAGGAGAGTGAATATTTTGAGTAAACGAGATTATTATGAAGTATTAGGTGTCTCGAAAGACGCAAGTAAAGAAGAAATTAGAAAAGCATACCGCAAATTAGCGCGTAAATATCACCCAGATGTGAACAAGGAAGACGACGCTGAGGAAAAGTTTAAAGAAGCTAAAGAAGCATATGAAGTACTTTATGACGAACAAAAACGTGCACAATATGATCAATTTGGTCATGCAAGCCAACAACAAGGCTTCGGTGGTGGCGGAGGCTTTGGTGGCTTCGGTGGCATGGATGATATTTTTGATATGTTCTTCGGTGGTGGTGGAAGAAGAGATCCAAATGCACCACAACAAGGAGCAGACTTACAATATACGATGGAATTAACATTTGAAGAAGCAATTTTTGGAAAGGAAACGGAAATTACTATTCCGAAAGAAGAAAATTGTGAAACATGTAATGGATCAGGTGCAAAACCTGGTACAAATCCTACAACATGTTCGAATTGTCATGGATCTGGACATGTAACAGTGGAACAGAATACACCATTTGGCCGTGTACAAAGTCAGAGAACGTGTAATCATTGTTTAGGAAAAGGAAAAATTATTACAGATAAATGTACGACATGCCGTGGTGCTGGAAAAGTGAAGAAAAATAGTACTATTAAAGTATCCATTCCAGCCGGGATTGATGAAGGACAACAAATTCGTTTATCAGGAAAAGGAGAACCAGGTAAAAATGGTGGGCCAGCTGGAGACTTATTTGTCGTTGTTCGCGTGAATCCACATGAATATTTCCAACGTGAAGGAGATAATATTTTCTTAGAAGTACCGATCACTTTTGCTCAAGCAGCATTAGGAGATGAAATTGAAGTTCCGACTGTACATGGTGCCGTAAACATTAAAGTACCTGCTGGAACACAAACTGGGAAAACATTCCGCTTACGTGGAAAAGGTGCACCGAACGTGCGAGGTTATGGCCAGGGAGATCAACATGTTAAAATTCGTGTCGTAACACCGACTAAATTAACATCTCGTCAAAAAGAGTTATTAAAGGAATTTAATCAACTTGATGACAATACACCAATATCGGAAGAAGAAGACACAATCTTTAAACGTTTTAAAAAAGCTTTTAAAGGTGAATAGTCGACTTTTATACGAAGAAAAGAGTGACATGCAATGGATTGGAAGGAATTTGTCTATCATACTACAAATGAAGCGATAGAGCCTGTATCAAACGTCTTAAATAATGAAGGTGCAAACGGTGTAGTTATCGTCGATCCACATGTTTTAACAAGGGAGAAACGTGCATTTTACGGAGAATTATATGCACTAAATGAAGATATGTTTCCGAAAGAAGGCGTATTTATTAAAGCATATTTCGTCGCAAATGATCAATGGGAAACAAAGAAAAAATCATTGGTACAAAAAATTCGATTACTTGCTCAGTATGAGATTGATTTAGGTTTAGATGATGTATTTGTGCATGACGTAAAAGAAGAAGATTGGGAAAATGAATGGAAAAAATATTTTAAATCTTTGCCTATTACGGATACATTAACGATTGTACCAAGCTGGGAAGATTACACGAAAAAGAATGAAAACGAACAAATCATTTCTATTGATCCTGGCATGGCATTTGGTACAGGGACACATCCGACAACAGTTTTAAGTATGCAAGCAATTGAAAAAACTATTACACCAGGTGATATTATATTGGATGTTGGTTCTGGTTCTGGTGTATTATCCATCGGTGCCGTTTTATTAGGGGCAGAGCATGTATATGCATATGACTTAGATGAAGTAGCAGTTCATAGTACTAAAATGAATCGTGATATAAATAATTTCCAACATAAAATTACCGTTAAACAAAATGACTTATTGAAAAATGTATCGCAAACCGCCGATATAATCGTATCAAATATATTAGCGGATATTTTATTATTGCTAATCGATGATGCATGGGATAATTTAAAAGATGGTGGGCTTTTTATTACATCTGGAATTATTCAATCAAAAGAACGAATGGTATGTGATGCAATGGAGAAAAAAGGATTTACGATTATGGAAAAAAATGAACAGAACAATTGGGTAAGTTTCATCGCCAAAAAAGGTTAAGAAACGTCTCTGAGCAGTGAAACAGTAGCTCTTGTTGGATGACGTCTGTTATACATTGCTGCTAAAAATGCTTATGGTAAATGGCTAACGAAGCCTAATATAATTCTCATATATCTTTTTAATTATTGATACAAAAAAGTAGGTGTTTTGATGCAACGATATTTTATCATAGAAAATGATATAAACGATGATCAAACTGTTACTATTTCGAATGAAGATGCCCACCATATTATAAACGTAATGCGCATGCAAAGCGGAGATGAAGTTATTTTAAGTTTCCCATCAGATGAAAGTTTTATCGCGATGATTTCTGAAATCCAAGATGGATCTGTCACATTTGAAATGAAAGAGAAAATGATGGAAGAAAAAGCTTTACCTGTATCTGTTACAATCGCACAAGGATTACCGAAAGGCTCCAAATTAGAACTCATCGTACAAAAAGGAACTGAATTAGGTGCAGATAAATTTGAAATTATTCAAATGGATCGTTCTGTTGCAAAATGGGATCAGAAAGCTACGAATAAAAAACTTCCACGATATGAAAAAATTATAAAGGAAGCAAGTGAACAATCACATCGCACATCCATTCCTAAAATAGATGGAATCCGAACTTTAGATGCCATGTTACAAGATGCGTCCATCTATGATCATATTCTTTTTGCTTATGAAGAAGAAGCAAAAACGGAAGAGTATCATTCGTTTTACGTAGCATTAAAACATATTAAAAAAGCAGACCGTGTACTATTGTTTATCGGTCCAGAAGGTGGCTTTTCAAAGCGAGAAGTAGAGCAATTAAAATCATATGGAGCACATGCGGTTCGTTTAGGAAAGCGTATTTTACGAACGGAAACAGCTTCATTATATGCATTAAGTGCATTGTCATTTTATTTTGAAGAATTAGAAGCACAATAAATGGTGTTGGTGGAGAAAAAATGATCCACTGGCACCATTTTTTCTGCTTGAAATTAGAAACGATTGCTGCAAAATTACCAATGTGTATAAAGTGATTTTAATCGAGTTACTAACTTTATTTGGTAAAGCCCTGTTTTATAGTATTTCTACATGATTCGTCTATGTTATAATAAATGTATAATTTATATATGGTTAGGGGTTAAATGTCGTGGTAATTAATCGTACAGAAATTGAAATAAGATATCAGGAAACAGATCAAATGGGTGTCGTCTATCATGCTAATTATTTAGTTTGGTTTGAAATCGGACGAACAAAACTAATTGAACAACTAGGATTTAAGTATGCGGAAATGGAACAAGATGGGGTCGTTTCACCAGTCATCGATTTACAAATTACATATAAAAAACCTGCTCGATATGGCAATACAGTCATTATTGAAACATGGCTAGAGAAGTATGACGGCATTCGTACGACTTATAAATATCGTGTTGTAGACGAAAAAGGCGATGTGTATGTAACAGGAGCTTCAGATCATGTCATTGTAGATCATAAAACATTCCGTCCGCTTCGATTACGTAAAGTACATCCTAAATGGCATGAAGCATATCAACGTTTAGTAAGTAAAGAGGGATAAAAGTGGCTTTTGGGATTAAACGAAAAGAACTCATATTATGGAAAGAGAAAGTGAAGAATGGTGAAATTGCTTTTCTTACACATTATTGGGAAGATCCTCGTTTCCCTACCGCAACATCCGTTACAAAAGTGGGTTGTAATGATATCGACCGCTTAATTCATTGGGGTCAACAATATGGACTTAAAAAAGAATGGATCCATTTCACATCATACCCACATTTTGATTTATTTGAAGAGAGACAGCGCGAGATTTTATATAAGGAAAAAATGTTCGGTCATATCCGTCGCTTTAACTTATAAATCTCATATATTGTATAAGGAAGACGTAAGTAGCGATGCCCCATAGCAAGTTAGAAATCCAATCGTATCCCTATAGCATAATAAGTGAAATAAGATCGAGCAGAATTATAGTACGATAAAATAAAACCACAATTTACAAATACGTAAATTGTGGTTCTTCTAATTGTTCATCATATGTGACATGAAGATCTTTTCCATCAAAATACCAAGCATCTTCTTCTGAGACAAAAAATGTAATCCCATCGACAACAACAGATACATGTGGCTGATTTTCTTCTTCCACTTTTACACCGATTGAAAATCCGGGAACGAGTCCACCAACACCACCATATCGAACGAAAAATCGAATTGTCATCCCTTCGTCTACTAATAATTCTTCCTTATACCATTGAACTGCTTTTTTTGTGACATGTAATTCCAATGAAAACAACTCCTAGCTATGTGAATTATTCTTTTCCTCTTTTTCTGGTACAAAATCAATTCCACCAGGATGAAATGGGTGACATTTTAAAATACGTTTTATAGTTAAATAAGTACCTTTCCATGCACCAAATCTTTCATATGCTTGTAAACTATAATGTGAACAAGTAGGATAAAATCGACAGGTTGGTGGCTTAATAGGACTTATAAACTTTTGATAAAATCGAACAATTCCCATGAATAAATGTTTCATCATGTTTCATAGACATCCTTTACAAAGAATAGATACTATCATTAGTATACGTGAAGCAATAAAACAGATTCAATTATTTGGATTCGTACGTTTACATCCATGTAATTTTAGGTTCAGTTTTATTTTTAATACGCTTTATATTTTCACGATGACGAATAATAACAAAAATTGTTAAAAATAATATCATGCAAAATAGTAATAAATCGTGCAAAAACGCACTAATAATCGTTGCGATAACACCAGTTAACATCGATGATAAAGAAACATACTTCGTTATTTTTAACGTAATTAAAAACGTTGCGACGATTGCTAAAAATAATAAAGGATTAATACCTAAAATAACTCCACCAGATGTAGCAACTGCTTTCCCACCTTTAAATTTTGCGAAGATAGGATATGTATGACCAATTACAGCAAATATACCTATCAATAAACGGGACACTTCCACATCCATAAACATAGCTCCAATAAGAGGAGCAATTGTTGCTAATGTTCCTTTTAAAATATCTGAAATTGTGACAATAATGCCAGCTTTTTTACCTAGAACACGAAAGGCATTCGTTGCCCCCATATTTTTACTTCCGTGTTCTCGAACATCTATATTGTAGCCAATTTTTCCTACAATTAACGCAGAAGGGATCGACCCTAATAAATAAGCGATAATAATAAAAATAACATATTCCACTTTCTCGTCCCACTTTCTTTTCTTTATTCTTTGTTCTAATTATTTAGTTTAGCATAATTTTTTATAAAACAGTACGAACAATGTTGAAATACGCAATATTTTTTAAATAGAGGAAAATATGGTAAAGTAAAGGTAATTAAATCGTTTTCAATTTACATATAAAGGTGGTATGTACAATGACATGGAAAAATCCTCCAAATGAAACTATTAAAACAATTTTAAAAGAATCAAAAACAATTGCAATTGTCGGCTTATCTGATAATCCCGCTAGAACTTCTTATCAAATTGCTGAAGCAATGCAAAAAGCTGGCTACAAAATTATTCCAGTAAATCCAAAAGTTGATCAAGTACTAGGAGAAAAGGCATATACTAGATTAACTGACATTGAAGAAAAAATTGATATTATTAATGTATTTAGAAGATCAGAGTTTCTACCACAAGTTGCAGAGGAAGCAATTCAAACAGATTGTAAAGTTTTTTGGGCACAACAAGGTGTATCAAATGAAGAAGCATATAAAACATTGAAAGAACATGAGTTTACTGTAATAATGGATTTATGTATAAAAGTGTTGCATGCAGTGTTATTATAGTAAAAGAGAACGAAAAGAGATGACACAATCGTCATCTCTTTTTATTCGGTAAAATGTAATGAACAATTGAAATCTGAATGAATAACCGTATAATATTTTATACAGTGATGGAAGTGAAAGTTAAAGGAGTCGAGGTACATTGAGTGATACTTCTATGAATTATGATGAACAATCGATACAAGTATTAGAAGGACTAGATGCCGTACGAAAAAGACCTGCAATGTATATTGGTAGTACGGATGTAAAAGGATTACATCATTTAGCTTATGAAATTATTGACAACGCAGTAGATGAAGCATTAGCAGGGTACGGAAATGAAATTGATGTAATATTGCATAAAGATAATAGTGTCTCCATTAAAGATGATGGACGTGGTATTCCTACTGGACAACATGAAACAGGAGTATCGACAACAGAAGTTATTTTCACCGTGTTACACGCAGGTGGAAAATTTGGCCAAGGTGGTTATAAGGCAAGTGGGGGGTTACATGGAGTTGGTGCAGCGGTTGTAAATGCATTAAGTGAATGGCTCGAAGTAACAACTTGTCGTAATGGAAAAAAATATACACAACGCTTTGAAAATGGAGGCCATCCTGTTGCTCCATTAAAAGAAGTCGGCAACACAAGACAAGTAGGGACACAAATTCGCTTTAAACCAGATCCGGCTATTTTTACAACGACGGAATATAAAGTCGAAACAATTAGTGATCGTTTACGAGAGTCAGCGTTTTTATTAAGTGGTATTAAAATTACGCTGAAAGATGAACGTACGGATTTAGAAGAAGTATACCATTATGAAGATGGGCTTATTTCATTTATCAATTATTTAAATGAAGGAAAAGATTCTTTACACGATGTGCTTTCATTTTCAGGAAAGGAAGACGAAATCGAAGTCGATATTGCAATGCAGTTTTCAGATAGCTATGTAGAAAACATGCATTCATTCGTAAATAATGTTCGCACAAAAGACGGGGGTACACATGAAGTAGGAGCAAGAAGTGCAATTACAAGAACATTTAATGATTATGCAAGAAGAACAGATATTTTAAAAGAAAAAGATAAAAACTTAGATGGAAATGATATTCGTGAAGGATTAATGATGGTCATTTCTGTTCGAGTTCCTGAAAAATATTTACAATTTGAAGGACAAACAAAAGGTAGATTAGGTACACCAGAAGTTCGTTCTGTCGTCGACAGTGTCGTTTCTGAAAAACTGACATATTTTTTAGAGGAAAACAGAGAAATCGCTAAAAGCTTATTAACGAAAGCGATTAAAGCAAAAGAAGCTCGAGAGGCTGCACAAAAAGCAAGAGAAGATGCACGGAATGGGAAGAAAAGAAAACGTAATGATACTTTATTAAGTGGAAAATTAACACCTGCACAATCACGTGATTACACTAAAAACGAACTGTTTCTAGTTGAGGGTGATTCAGCTGGTGGATCTGCCAAGCAAGGAAGAGACCGAGTTTTTCAAGCGATTTTACCGTTACGAGGAAAAGTAATTAATACGGAAAAAGCAAAATTAGAAGATGTTATGAAAAATGAAGAAATTGCTACGATAATTCATACGATTGGAGCTGGTGTTGGCTCTGACTTTAATGTCGATAATGCTCGGTATGATAAAATCATTATCATGACAGATGCAGATACGGATGGGGCACATATTCAAGTATTACTATTGACTTTTTTCTATCGTCATATGCGCCCCCTTATTGAGGCGGGAAAAGTATATATCGCTTTACCACCTTTATATAAAATTTCTAAAGGAAAAGGAAAAAAAGAACAAATTATTTACGCTTGGGAAGAAAAAGAACTTGAACAAGCGATTAAAAAATTCAAATCCGGCTATATGATTCAGCGTTATAAAGGTCTAGGAGAAATGAATGCAGACCAGCTATGGGAAACAACGATGAATCCTACAACGCGTACATTAGTACGTGTAACGATGGATAATATGGCACAAGCTGAAAGAAGAGTAACGACATTAATGGGGGACAAGGTGGCACCACGTCGTTCATGGATTGAAGAAAATGTCGCTTTCGGTTTAGAGGAAGATGAAAACATACTAGATAAATAAGATTTTGAACGTGTAAAAGGAGAATGATTATGTCTCAAGCAAATCAATTCATTGAATTACCTCTTGAAGACGTCATCGGGGACCGTTTTGGTCGTTATAGTAAATATATTATTCAAGACCGAGCACTCCCAGATGTACGTGATGGATTAAAACCTGTACAACGTCGTATTTTATATGCAATGCATATGGATAAAAATACACATGATAAAAACTTTCGTAAAGCCGCGAAAACCGTCGGGACCGTGATCGGTAACTATCATCCACATGGAGATATATCCGTTTATGATGCGATGGTCCGATTAAGTCAAAATTGGAAAATGCGTTATGAATTAGTGGAAATGCACGGGAATAATGGAAGTATTGATGGTGATCCTGCAGCAGCCATGCGTTATACGGAAGCTCGTTTATCAAAAATAACGACAGAGTTACTAAAAGATATTGAAAAGGAAACGGTCGATTTCATTCCTAACTTTGATGATACGACAGAGGAACCGACTGTTTTTCCAGCTAAATTACCCAACCTGTTAATTAATGGTTCTACAGGTATATCAGCTGGTTATGCGACAAATATTCCACCACATAATTTAGCAGAAGTGATTGACGCAGTTGTATTGAAAATGGAGCAACCAAATGCAACTGTCGATGAGTTAATGACTAAAATAAAAGGTCCAGACTTTCCAACCGGTGGAATTGTACAAGGGGTCGATGGCATAAAACAAGCATTTGAAACAGGAAAAGGTCGCGTGATTTTACGTGGTAATGCAACCATTGAAAAAGGAAAAGGAAACCGTGAACAAATCGTGATCGATGAAATTCCTTATGATGTAAACAAAGCTACCTTAGTCCGTAAAATGGATGAACTTCATGCAGAAAGAAAAGTAGAAGGGATTCAAGAAGTACGGGATGAAACAGACCGTGAGGGATTGAGAATTGTTATCGAATTGCGTAAAGATGCAGATGCAGAAGGTATTTTAAACTTCATGTATAAAAATACCGACTTACAAGTGTCCTACAATTATAATATGGTTGCGATTGAAGATAAAACACCAAAGCTATTGTCGTTACCAGCTGTGTTAGATGCATATATTGCTCACCAAAAAGATGTCATTACAAGACAAACGACATTCGACCTTAAAAAAGCAAAAGAGCGGGCGCATATTGTAGAAGGTTTAATGACAGCTATTTCTATTTTAGATGAATTAATTCATCTCATCCGCCATTCTGAAAACAAAGCAGATGCTAAACAAAAAATGATTGCTCGCTATAAATTTTCAGATGAACAAGCTGAAGCAATTTTGGCATTGCAATTATATCGTTTAACGAATACGGATATTACATTATTACAAGAAGAAAAAGATACGTTAGAAAAACATATTGCTCAGTATGAAGCGATTTTAGCAAGTCCTAAAAAGCTATTAAATACGATTAAAAATGAATTAAAACGAATTAAAAAAGAATATAAAACAGAACGTCTTACTAAAATTGAAGCGGAAATTGAAGAAATCAATATTAATATTGAAGTAACCATTCCAAATGAAACGGTCGTCGTTTCCGTAACAAAAGAAGGGTATGTGAAACGTACTAGCCTTCGTTCTTATGCCGCTTCCAATAAAGAAGATTTAACGATGAAACCTACTGACCATCTATTACGCTTAATGGAGATAGATACGACTGATAACCTCCTAATTTTTACGAACCTTGGAAAATATATTTGTATTCCGGTATATGAGTTACAAGATATTAGGTGGAAAGATATGGGGATTCATTTATCAAATATGACGACGATGGAACAGCATGAAGAAGTCGTTCAATGTATTCCTGTGCGAGAATTTTCCAACAAAAAGTTTATTTTATTCTTCACTAAACAAGGAATGGTGAAAAAATCAACCCAAGATTTGTATGAGTCAAATCGTTATAGTCGTAGTTTAATTGCTTTAAACTTACGTGATGGCGATGAAGTCGTTAACGTCTTTGAAACAGATGGAAAACAAGATATCTTTATTGCAACACATTTAGGATATGGTTTATGGTTTAATGAAGCAGATATTAGTCCCATCGGACAACGTGCCCTCGGTGTCATAGGTATTCAATTAAAAGATGATGATTATGTCGTAAATGGTCAAATTTTACATGAATCTGAAGATCCAAACTTAATTATCGTAACACAAAGAGGTGCATGTAAACGAATGACATTGCAAGTTTTTGAACGTTCTTCTAGAGCTAGACGGGGTGTAATGATGCTTCGGGAATTAAAATCAAAACCACATCGTATTCAAGGATTTTTTATTTTAGAAAAAGATGAAAAATTACACTTCATTACATCAGATGAAGAAAAAGTAGAATTAATTCCATATGGATTACCAATTAGTGATAGACAAAGTAACGGTTCCTTCGTCATTGATACAGAAAACGAAGGAAATATTCAAGAAATTGTAACAGACACACCATATGAAAAAATATTTGATATAGAAGAAAATTAATAAAAGAGGCTTTTCGTAATAAATAGCAATTTTCATATGTGCATATTACGGGAAGCCTTTCGATTTTATGTATAAAAAAGAGTGATATTTTATAAGAATATTAATATTTTTATACCAGGTCATAATTAATATTGTGCAATAATCGAATAAATGTATTAAAATAAGAATACTTATACGTTTATACATAAAGAGAGAAAATTTAAGAGGAGGAAGAACATGAATTTTGAATTTACGAAAGAACAAGAGATGATTCGTCAAATGGTTCGTGATTTTGCAAATGATGTCATTGCACCACGCGCTATTGAGATTGACCGGGATGCGAAATTTCCAAAAGACATCTTTGATCAAATGGGTGAATTAGGTTTGTTAGGATTGCCAATTCCAGAAGAATATGGTGGTGCTGGTGCAGATACAATTTCATATGCATTAGCAGTAGAAGAAATTGGTCGTGTATGTGGAAGTACTGGATTAAGTTATGCAGCTGCTGTTTCTTTAGGTGCTTCCCCAATTAATATGTTCGGAACCGAAACACAAAAAAAGACGTATTTACAACCTTTAGCTGAAGGACGTGCATTAGCTTCTTTCGGTTTAACGGAACCGAATGCAGGATCAGATGCGGGTGGAACAAAAACTACTGCTGTTTTAGAAGGCGATCAGTATGTCATTAATGGTGAAAAATGTTTTATTACGAATGCTAGTTTTGCAGAAACATTAATTGTTACAGCAGTTACAGGTAAAAACGAAAAAGGACGTAATGTTATTTCCGCATTTATCGTACCAACAAATACGAAAGGGGTAACAATTACGAGTAACTACGATAAAATGGGAGTTCGTGGTTCTGATACTGCAGAGATCGTTTTAGAAGATGTTCGTATCCCGAAAGAAAACTTATTAGGAGACAAAGAAGCTGGATTTAAACAGTTTTTAAAAACATTAGATGGTGGTCGTATTTCAATTGGTGCACTAGGAGTAGGTATTGCGCAAGCAGCATTAGATCGTGCATTAGCATATGCAAAAGAGCGTACTCAATTCGGAAAGCCGATTAGTAGTTTTCAAGCAATTCAATTTAAATTAGCTAATATGGCGATGGAAGTTGAATTAGCTAGAAATATGGTAATAAAAGCTGCTTGGTTGAAAGACCGAGGGAAAGCTTTTTCAAAAGAAGCAGCATATGCCAAATTATTTGCAACTGAAACGGCTGTACGCTCAGCAGATGAAGCTATTCAAATCCATGGCGGATATGGTTATATGAGAGAATATGAAGTAGAAAGATTGCTTCGTGATGCAAAATTGCTCGTTATTGGAGAAGGTACATCTGAAGTCCAACGTGTCGTTATTGCACGACACTTAGGTTGTTAATGTTGGAGGGTAATATATGAACTTTATGGAACATACTATCGGACAATTATTGGAACGGCAAGTAGAAAAACATCCGAACCATGAGGCTTTAGTTTATCCCGAACATGGTTTACGTTTAACGTATGAACAGTTTAATAATCGTGTAAATGACTTTGCCAAAGGATTAGTATCTATCGGTATCAAAAAAGGGGACCATATCGCAGTTTGGTCTGATAATAAAGTTGAATGGATTATTTCGCAATTTGCAACTGCAAAAATTGGTGCGGTACTTGTTACGGTTAATACGAACTATCAAGCATTTGAATTAGAATATTTATTGCAACAATCAGATGCAACGACATTAATTATGGCGAACCATTATAAACATACGAACTACTTAGATATTTTAGAAAAAATATGCCCGTCATTAAAAACATCTGAAAAAGGAAAGCTACAATCCGAAACATTGCCATATTTAAAAAATATTATCGTCATGGATGAAGAATCGCGTAATTTTGCATTCACATTTTCAGATATAAGCGATAAAGGAGAAACTGTTGAAGCAGATGTATTCGAAAATCGCAAAAATAGTTTACATTATGATGATGTCATTAATATGCAATATACTTCTGGAACGACAGGATTTCCTAAAGGTGTTATGTTATCTCATTACAATATCATCAACAATGCGAAACGAATTGGGGACAGAATGCGTTTAACAAACGAAGATCGTTTATGTATTCCAGTACCATTTTTTCATACATTTGGTTGTGTATTAGGTATTTTAACAGCAGTTGTTAAAGGATCGACGATGGTCATTGTTGAACAATTTAATGCAAAAAAAGTATTAGAAGCGGTCGCATCAGAAAAATGTACAGCGCTACACGGAGTGCCGACGATGTTTATTGCAGAATTAAATGAGCCTAATTTTGCTGAATATGATTTAAGTCATTTGCGTACAGGTATTATGGCTGGATCTAACTGTCCAATTGAAGTAATGCAAGCAGTAATGGATAAAATGGGAGCGAACGAAATTACGATTGCTTACGGTCTGACAGAAACATCTCCCGTCATTACACAAACAACCGTAGATGATCCGGTAGAATTACGCGTTAGTACCGTAGGAAAAATTCATCCCGATATAGAAGCAAAAATCATCGACCCAGAAACGAAGGAAGAACTGCCGCCAAATGAGCAAGGTGAACTCATTACACGTGGTTACCATGTGATGAAGGGATATTATAAAAATGAAGCAGCAACAAAAGAGGCGATGGATGAAAATGGGTGGCTACATTCAGGTGATTTAGCGAAAGTAGATGAAAATGGCTATTATTCGATTACTGGGCGTATCAAAGATGTCATCATTCGTGGTGGGGAAAATATTTATCCACGTGAAATTGAAGAATTTTTATACCGTCATCCAGAAATTATTGATGTGCAAGTGATCGGCATTCCAGATGAAAAATATGGGGAAGTCGTTATGGCTTGTATTAAACGAAAAGAAAGTAGTGAAGTGACAGAGGAAGCTATAAGACAATTTTGTTTAGACAATATTTCATGGCACAAAGTTCCAAAGTTTATTCACTTCTTTGAAACGTATCCAATGACAGCTAGTGGGAAAATCCAAAAATACAAATTACGTGAACAATGTATCGATATCGTTAAAAACAAATAGAGAAAAAACAGGAACTTTACGTCATGGCGATGTATCGTTCCTGTTTTTGTATCAATTTATTTGATGGGAGCAATTGAGACACCTCTTACCTTATTGCAACTCACTTTTTCACGTATAAATGTTCATGTAACTCTTTTTCTAAAAATGGCTTTGCTGTGAGTAAATCACGGAACGACTCATATTTTTTCATAGCAGCTTTCGTACTTTCTTTTCCAGTATAATAAGCTCGGATTAAAATGTTCTTTGGTGTATGTTCCATATCAATAAACTCTAATAATTGCGTCTCATAGCCAACTAAAGACAATATTTCTGCTCGAATTGCATCTGTTGCAAGTGCAGCAAATCGTTCTTTCATTAGACCGTGTTGTAATAAAACATCTAATGCTGGTGCATCCATTTGTGAGAATAACTCATGTTGACAAAATGGCACACTTAAAATAACGTTCGCTCCCCATCTAACTGCCCGAGCTAATGCCATATCTGTCGCTACATCACATGCATGTAATGTGACGACCATATCGACAGAAGTTTCCTCATTAAAATCATTAATATCCCCAACGAGGAATTGTAAATGTTCGTACTGTAAATCATTCGCAATTTGCTGACAATGTTCGATCACTTCTTTTTTTAAATCTAATCCTGTTACTTGAATATCATATCCTTTTACGACATGTAAATAATGATATAGTGCAAACGTCAAATAAGATTTTCCGGAACCGAAATCTAAAATGCGAACGGTGCGATTTTTTGGTAAATATTCGATTGCATCGTCAATATATTCGATGAATCGATTAATTTGTCGAAATTTATCATAATGTGCTTTTTTTATTTGACCAGTTTCCGTTTGCACACCTAAACGAACTAAAAAAGGATGAACCGTGTTTTCATCTAATAAATAATTTTTCTTTCGATTATGCTCTAATGTTGCTGCTTTCTTTACAACCTCCTTGGTTGTTTTCCACATTACTTTAAACTTTTTAGAAATTTGAATATGAATTTGTTCCGTTTCAAATTGTGCATGCACTTGACGGAACTCTTCTAGTAAAGGATCTAAGACGTGTCCGATATCTTTAAGTAATATATTTTCATGTTTCATGATACGTTCATATTGATATTCAAACTGGATGTATAATTCATTTTGTAGTGCAATTTTCTTTAAACGGACGCGTTTTAAATCATTCGATTTTTGACGTGGTTGACTTATCGTTCCATGGATAAATAGTTCATTCATCACTTTTTGAACAAATGTTTCTTTTAATTCATTAAATTCCATAGAAAACCCCTCTTAACTTTTACTTTATGTTTGAAAGTATACCATGTTCTGTAGCTAGATGGAAGGTATGAGAGAAATAGAATATGTAGACAAAAGTGGGGATTTGTAAGATAATTTTATATGATAGGATAAGGAAAACTTATCTATTCTTTCATAGGTGAATAAAGTTAGGAGGAGTTCACATGAAATGTATTTTAATTGCCAATCGTGGAGAAATAGCTGCGAGAATTATTCGAACATGCAAAAAAATGGATATCAAAACAATTGCTATTTATTCTGAAGCAGATCAGCTTGCACCTTATGTTTCTATGGCAGATGAAAGTTATTTAATCGGTGGCAATCAAGTAAATGAAAGTTATATGAATATGGATAAAATTTTTCAAATAGCAAAAGAACATGAAGTGGATGGCATCCATCCAGGATACGGTTTTATGAGTGAGAATAGTACTTTTGCAAAAAAATGTGAAGAAGAGGGAATAACGTTTATCGGCCCATCAGGAAGTGTGATGGAGCAAATGGGCGATAAAATTACGGCTCGAAATGTGATGGAAAAAGTTGGTGTACCAATCGCAAAAGGTACGACTGAAGCAATCCCGACGTTAGAAGAAGCGATGGAAATAGCTAAAAAAATCGGGTATCCAGTCATGTTAAAGGCTTCTGCAGGAGGTGGAGGTATTGGGATGCAAGTCGTCCATGATGAACAAACATTAAAGACGGCATTCGAAAACAACACGAAACGCGCGCAAATGTTTTTCGGTAATGGTGCAATGTATATGGAAAAATATATTGGGGATGCGCGTCATATTGAAATACAACTATTAGCAGATCAGCATGGAAATGTAGTACATTTTTTTGAACGTGAATGTTCCATTCAACGTCGGAATCAAAAAGTAATCGAGGAAGCACGTGCAATATATATTTCAGAATCTACCCGTAATAAAATGGCAACAATAGCCGTAGAAGCAATAAAAAAAATTGGCTATACAAATGCAGGGACAATGGAATTTCTCGTTGATAAAGATGAAAATTTCTATTTTTTAGAAATGAATACTCGTATTCAAGTGGAACATCCAGTAACGGAAGAAATTACAGGATATGATTTAATTGAACAGCAAATACGGATTGCAAGAGGAGAAACACTATCATTCAATCAATCTGATATTACTGCTCAAAATCATTCAATCGAAGTACGGATTTATGCCGAAGACCCAACAACATTTTTTCCTTCACCAGGCACAATTACAACCTATATAGAGCCACACGATGATCCAAATGTACGAATGGAGTCTGCGGTCACAAAAGGATATCAAGTAACACCATTTTATGATCCAATGATTGCAAAAGTCATTGTAACGAAGGAAAATCGCCATGAAGCGATAAAACATTTGATTGAAACGTTACAAAACTATAAAATTGAAGGTATTAAGACAAATATTCCGATGATTTTATCTGTCTTACAAGATAAAGCTTTCCAAGAGGGAGCTATTACCATTCATTACGTAGAACAACAAGTATAATAATATATTAGGAGGAATTTAATATGACAGAAATTAAAGCAAGTATGGCAGGAAACATGTGGAAAATCGTAGTAAATGTAGGTGATACTGTAACAGCAGGTCAAGAAGTAGCGATTTTAGAATCAATGAAAATGGAAATTCCACATCAAACAGAAGTTGCTGGAGAAGTAAAAGAAATTAAAGTAAATGAAGGCGATTTTATTAATGAAGGCGACGTTATTTGCGTCATCGGATAATAGGAGGCGAACATATTGTCCCAACTTATTGTAACGGAAAAAACAGCTGATAATATTTTAGTCGTTACGATTAATCGTCCAGAAGCCGCTAACGCATTAAGTAAAGCGACATTACATACATTAAACGAAACAATAGATATGATTTATGCAGATGATTCCATTCGGGCTGTAATCATAACTGGAACAGGAGAGAAGGCCTTTTCAGCTGGAGCAGACTTAAAAGAGCGACGCGACATGAATGAGAAAGAAGTTGTCGATGCTGTTACATATATTGGTGATACAATTAACCGCATCGGCCAAATTAATGTACCAGTTATCGCCGCACTAAATGGAGTAGCCTTTGGTGGTGGACTGGAATTAGCACTTGCATGTGATATTCGCATTGCAAGTCAACATGTGAAGGTAGGATTAACAGAGACATCGTTAGCTATTATTCCAGGCGCTGGTGGAACACAACGATTAACACGATTAATTGGACTCGGCCAAGCGAAACGACTTATTTATACTGCCACACCTGTAACAGCACAAGAAGCATTACAATTAGGTTTGGTAGAACAAGTGACAGAATCATGTGCAAAGGAAGCAGCAATTAAAATGGCACAAAAAATTGCTGCAAACGGTCCGATTGCAGTAAAACAAGCAAAACTAGCTATCACAAATGGGATGGAAACAGATTTACAAACAGCTTTACAAATCGAACGTTTAAGCTATTTACAAACTATACCGACAAAAGATCGCCTCGAAGGGTTACAAGCGTTTAAAGAGAAACGCAAACCTAATTATGAGGGGAAATAAATAATAGGAGGTTTCCTATGAGTTATGTAAACGATTTAAATAATAGAATAGAAACAATTAACAAAGGTGGAAAAGAAAAATACCACGAACAAAATGAAGCAAAAGGAAAGTTATTCGTACGCAAACGTTTAGAACTATTATTTGATGAAGGAATCGAAGTAGAAGACGCATTTTTCGCTAATTGCATGGAAGATGATCTACCTTCAGATGGTGTTGTAACTGGAATCGGGAAAATTAACGGACAAACTGTTTGTGTCATGGCAAACGATTCTACGGTAAAAGCGGGATCATGGGGAAAACGTACCGTTGAGAAAATCATCCGTATTCAAGAAACAGCACTAAACTTAGAAGTACCAATGTTATATTTAGTTGACTCAGCAGGTGCTCGAATTACAGATCAAATCGAAATGTTCCCTGGTAGACGTGGGGCAGGACGTATTTTCCATAATCAAATTAAACTATCTGGACGTGTTCCGCAAATTTGCTTATTATTTGGTCCATCCGCAGCTGGTGGAGCATATATTCCAGCATTTAGTGATATCGTTGTCATGGTAGAAGGAAATGCTTCGATGTATCTTGGTTCACCGAGAATGGCAGAAATGGTCATTGGAGAAAAGGTGACATTAGAAGAAATGGGTGGAGCAAAAATGCATTGTTCTGTTTCTGGGTGTGGAGATGTACTAGTTCAAACAGAAGAAGAAGCATTACAGTTTGCTCGTAAATATTTAACGTATTTCCCACAAAATTTCCGACATAAACCGGATGCTATAAATTCTGTAGAAGCAAAAATGATGGAAAAAGGGATCACAGATATCATTCCAGAAAATCAAAATGTTCCTTTCGATATGTACGAGTTAATTAACCGTATTATTGATGAAGATTCTTTTTGTGAAATTAAAAAATTATTTGCTGGAGAATTAATTACCGGTTTTGCACGTTTAGAAGGAAAATCGATTGGAATTATTGCTAACCAACCTCGAGTAAAAGGAGGAGTTTTATTCCCAGATTCAGCCGATAAAGCGGCTAAATTCGTCCAATTATGTGATGCATTTAATATTCCATTACTTTTCTTAATGGATGTTCCAGGATTTATGATTGGGACGAAGGTAGAGCAACAAGGAATTATTCGTCATGGTGCAAAAATGCTTGCATCGATGAGTGAAGCGACTGTACCGAAAATTTCTCTCGTTGTCCGTAAAGCATATGGAGCAGGCCTTTATGCTATGGCAGGACCAGCATTTGAAACAGATGCAACATTAGCATATCCAACCGCACAAATTGCTGTTATGGGTCCTGAAGCGGCGATTAATGCTGTATATGCAAATAAAATTGCCTCATTACCAGAAGAAGAACGCCGTGATTTTATATTACAAAAACAAGCAGAATATAAAGACGATATCGATGTATTTCGCTTGGCATCTGAACTTGTCATTGACGATATTATACAGCCGAATGAAACGAGAAAACAACTTGCTAAACGTTTTGAAATGTATGAATCGAAGAATTATCATTTCACTGATCGTAAACATGGTGTATATCCAGTATAATTATAGACCTCTAGAAAATTTCAAACGGTTTTCTAGAGGTAATTTTATATCCTGGATATAATTAACTATAATATAATTATGTAAACTTACTAAACAAATCATTTTTATCTACATAAAACATTTGATATGATAAATAGTATGAATAGAGAGATGAAGGGATGAAGCATACATGGAAGATCGTTTATTTCGAGATGCGATGGGAAGGTTTGCAACAGGGATAACAATCGTTACAATGGATGATGAAGGTCAAGATAGAGGGATGACAGTAAATGCGTTTATGTCCATTTCTTTAGAACCAAAATTGATTGCGATTTCAATCGACCATACAGCAAGTATGTATGAAAAGTTAATGAAGGCAGACACCTTTGGGGTAAGTGTACTTAAAGACAATCAACAAGATTATTCCATGATTTTTGCACGACAAAAAGAAGCGGATGGACCAATCCCGTTTGAATACTTAGATGGCGTACCCGTAATTGAAAATAGCTTAGCTGCACTATCTTGTAAAGTATATAAAAAGGTAGAAGCAGGGGACCATACAATTATTCTCGGTGAAGTAACCAAATTAAAGATAGAAAGTGGAGAACCCGTCATTTTCTTCGGAGGAAAGTATAGAAATTTACATTCATAATATATATGGCGTATAATAAAAGATCTTATTACTCGGTACAGAATAGATAAGATCTTTTTTTATATGTGTATATTATTTTCTTAATTTTACTGCGATAAAATTACCGATCGATTGCATAATTTGAACGATAATAATTAATGTTACCACTGTCACGAGCATGATAAAAGAATCGAATCTTTCATATCCATAACTTATTGCTAAATCTCCAATTCCTCCACCACCAACTGCACCTGCCATCGCTGTTGCACTTAATAAACTAATCGAAGCAGTAGTTAAACTTAATACTAAAGAGCTTAATGCTTCAGGTAATAAAAAATACCATATTGTTTGTAATGGCGTTGCTCCCATAGAAGTTGCGGCTTCTATAATTCCGTCATCTACTTCTAATATAGAGTTCTCCACTAATCTTGCAATAAAAGGTGCGACATATACTATTAATGGTACAATAGCTGCTGACGTTCCAATTGATGTTCCTGTAATAAATCTTGTAAATGGTATGATTGCAACGAGTAAAATAATAAATGGCAATGAGCGGAACATATTGATTATCGGATTCAGTAAATTAAAAACGACCTTATTTTGTAAAATGCCATTTGGTTTCGTAACAACTAGTAAAATACCTAATGGAATCCCAATGATAGATCCGACAATTAAAGAAAAACCAACCATGTAAAATGTATCTACCATCGCTTGAATAAATTGTTCAGTTGTAACGGTTGTTTCAAACATTTCTTTTTACCTCCTCATACGCCAAATTATTAGATTTTATATATTGTAAACCGTTTTGAGTGTCATTTTCTGTACCTAAAAGATGTAATACCATAAATCCTACTTGATCATCTTTAATTTCATCCATCGAAGCATAAACAATATCTACATCTAAATGAAATTCTTTACTTAGAGTACTTACTAATATGCTCGTTCGATCGTTTGTAAATGGTATTTGTATGAATATTCCATCTTTCTTTTTTTCCATTATTGTATAAATTGAACTTGGTATTTTACGATGTACAACCGTATCCACAAATCTTTCTGTTGAAGAATGCTTAGGTTCTTTAAATACATCGATTACATCTCCAGTTTCAATAATTTGTCCATCTTCCATTACTGCAACTCGATGACATATTTTTTTAATAATGTTCATATCATGTGCTATCATGACAATCGTTATATTATACGTTTCATTAATTTTCTCTAGTAAATCTAATACGGAATCTGTTGTTTGTGGGTCTAATGCTGATGTTGCTTCATCACATAATAATATAGATGGGTTTGTAGCTAAAGCACGGGCAATACCAACACGCTGTTTCTGCCCACCAGAAAGTTGACTTGGATAATCATTTGCTTTATCTTCCAAACCAACAAATGTAAGTAATTCCATTACTCGATCATGAATAGCTTGTTTCTTTTTCTTTTCTAAAATAAGTGGAATAGCAACATTTTGAAAAATCGTTTTCGTTTGTAATAAATTAAAATGTTGAAAAATCATCCCGATATTTTTACGTGCTTGACGTAATTGTTGCTTTTTTAATGAATGTAATGCTTTACCTTCCACTAGCACTTTTCCAGAGGTCGGTCGCTCTAGAAAGTTAATTGTACGAATTAATGTACTTTTACCTGCACCACTTAATCCAATCACCCCGAAAATATCTCCCTTATTTATATGTAAGGAAATATTATGTAGTGCCTTTATTTCTTTATCTTTTACTTTAAATACTTTCGATACATTTTCTAACTTAATCATTTTTCTCCTCATTTCTCACAAACAATAAATCTATGAACATAGTATAACGTTTAATTCGCATAAAATCAATCTGAATTAATGGTATTAAAATTGACAATTACAAATAACATGTTTATAATTTTATATAATTAATCACATGAACTTAATGGGAATTGAAAGGGAGATCAAAATGAAGAAATGGATGTTTTTGTTTATTAGTGTTACAGTTCTATTTGTGTTAGCCGCGTGTGGAAACGATAATAACGAAGAAGGAGAAGAGAAAACGACTATAAAAGTCGGAACATCACCAGGACCTTATAGTGAATTATTTTTAAATGGAATTAAGCCAATTTTAGAGGAAAATGGTTATTCGATTGAAACGGTTGAATTTACAGAATTATTACAGGCAGATATTGCTTTAGATGAAGGATCTATCGATTTGAATGTTGATCAACATACAGCATATTATACAAATTTTAATGAAGAAAAAAATGCCAACTTAACAAAAGTAACACCAATACCGACTGTTCCAACTGGTATTTTCCCTGGTAAGAAAAATTCTCTAGATGGAATTTCTGAAGGAGATACTATTGCAATTCCAAAAGATCCATCCAACGCTGCTCGTGCATATGCTTTATTACAAAAAGCAGACCTTATTACATTAAAAGAAGATGTAGAATTAATAAAAGTAACACAAAATGATATTGTCGAAAATAAACATGACTTAAATATAAAAGAAATGGATTCTGCACAAATACCGAGAGCATTAGACGATGTTGATTATGGAATTATTCCTGGTAGTATTGTCTATGCATCTGGCTTAGATCCAGCTGATAGTTTATTATTTGAAGACATTTTAAAAGAGTTAGAATTAGTAGCAGTAATTGATGAAAAAAATGCAAATACAGAGTGGGCTAAAGCGATAAAAGATGCTTACGAATCAGATGAATTTAAACAATTTATGGAAAAAGAAAATGAAGACGAATATTGGTTTATTCCAGAAGAAATTGAATAAACAAAAGGAACGAGGGGGTTTTAGTAGAAGCTAAAACCCTTTTTTCTATATATAAAAATATTTCAATAACAAATAATTTTATTGAAAAAATATGAAAGTACTATTTTACTAGATAAACAGCACTTGTTCTCGTATAATAATTGGTATCAATTCATTTCATGAATATGACAATTATGTGAAGAAAAATAAATCTTTTTGTCCATCATGATGTATGAACGTACAAAGGAGATTGTTGCAGTGAAAGTTTTAACGAGAGATATGAATGCGATTACGAATGAGCATTTTACAACTTTATATGAGCATATGAAAAACAATGAAGACTATATAAACGCAGATAAAATTATTGATTTATATGAAAAACAACAAAAAAATGAATTTAATATTAGTTTTTCTGGGCATTTTTCTGCTGGAAAGTCATCGATGATTAACTATTTACTAGGAAAAGATGTTTTACCAAAAAGTCCGATTCCAACAAGTGCAAATATCGTAAAAATAACATCTGGTGAAGGAGTAGCGCGGGTTTATTTTACTGATGAGGAGACAGTTCAATATAAAGAACCATATGATATTGATATGATCAAAGATTATGCAACAGATAAAAACGCCATTAAACGAATCGATATTAGTACATCAGAAGAAATATTGCCTGAAAACTGCTCTATTTTAGACACACCTGGAATTGATGCGGCTGATGATGCAGATAGATTGATGACAGAATCAGCATTGCATTTAGTAGACGTACTTTATTATGTAATGGATTATAATCACGTCCAGTCTGAAGTGAATTTATACTTCTTACGTAAAATGCATGAAGCTGATATTCCATTTTATATCATTATAAACCAAATTGATAAACATAATGAACGTGAAATTCAGTTTTCACAATTTGATAAAAACGTACGTGAAACATTTGAACAGTGGAATATCTTCCCGGAAAAAATATATTATTCATCCGTTATGCATGAAGATGCTCCACATAGTGAAGTTCGTCAGATTAAAGAAGAACTCTTTCAACTGCTTCAGAAAAATAAAAATATAACCGGTCGTTTAAAAGCAGCAACAAACATTATCATACAAGACCATGAAACTTTTTTACAAGAACAATTAGAGGAAGCTGTGAACGAGATTGTTCCTGCGAATATTACTGATGAGGAATATGATTTATTACAGGAAATAAACGAAAAAATGGCTTCTGTAAAAGATCCTCATGAACAATTAAAAAACGAATTCGATCATGAGTTAAACCATACTTTAAAAAATGCCTATTTAATGCCTGCAAAATTACGAGATCAAGCACAAAGTGTATTAGAATCGCAGCAAAAAGACTTCAAAATTGGATTTTTCAATGCGAAGAAAAAAACAGAAGAAGAACGTAATAATCGCATGAATGCATTTTTAACAGAGTTACAAAAAACGATTGATGCATCGATTCAATGGAAATTGCGTGATAAATTTATTGAAATGATTCGTGAAAATGATATCCATCATGACGGATTATTGAAAAAGATTCAAGATGCAAACGTTCAATATACTGCTCAAGATGTGAAGTCTTTTATGAAAGAAGGCGCACAAATTAACGGGAATTACGTTTTAAACTACACGAACGAAATTAGTGCAGATATTAAATCTAAGTATCGTCAACTTGCAAATGAGTTATGGGCAGAAATTGAAAATGTGATACAGACGAATAAAAAGGAACAAATCACTGCATTACAAGAACAATTAAAACAGTTTGATTTTGCTGAGGAGTTATTAGAAAAAAAAGCACAACTGGAAGAAAAATTAGTAAAAAATATTACAAATCTTCATGAGCACATTAAAAATCCAACAGAAAATAATGATCTTTTATGTGAAATGGATGCTACAATTGAACGTCGACATAAAGTTATTGAAAAGGAGACGCCAACAGTATCGATAGCTGATGTTGAAGAAACAACGACACCATCACAAGTGACAGAGGAATTAAAAGAAGTAACTGTTACTACAGAACATACAGCAGATACTATCGTTCAAATTATTGAAGAAATGACGAATACAATAGAAAATGTTGATGGTTTCGACACGATTGTCCGTGATTTACGTGAAAAACAACACCGTCTAAACAACCGACAATTAACAATCGCTTTATTTGGAGCATTTAGTGCTGGAAAATCATCTTTCTCAAACGCTTTATTCGGGGAACAAGTTTTACCGGTATCACCAAATCCAACAACAGCGGTTATTAGTCGAATTAATCCAATCAATGACAAATATAAACATGGGACGGTTGTCATCCGATTAAAAGATGATGAAACATTAACGAATGACTTAAAACAAATTACGAAAGATTTTGATCCAGATTACGAAAATGTCCAAGAAATAGTCGAATGGATAAAACGATATAATATCCATAAAAACGACCTTTTAACAAAAACATACCAATCCTACTTATTAGCGGTATTAAATGGATACGAACAAAGAAAAAACCAACTCGGAAAAACAGTGGAAATTTCTTTAGAGCAATTCCCAGCTTTTGTTACAGATGAATCAAAAGCATGTTATATTGAACAAGTTGATTTATACTATGACTGTGCATTAACACGAAAAGGGATCACATTAGTAGATACACCTGGAGCAGACTCTGTCAATGCACGACATACGAACGTCTCTTTTGATTATATAAAAGATGCCGACGCAATTATTTATGTCACGTACTATAATCATGCCATTACTAGTGCAGATCGTGACTTCTTAATGCAATTAGGACGAGTGAAGGAAGCGTTCGAATTAGATAAAATGTTCTTTATTGTAAATGCATCAGATTTAGCGCAAGATGCCGAAGAATTAAGACTCGTATTAAATTACGTCGAAGAACAATTACTACAATTTGGCATTCGTCAGGCAAAAATATTTCCTGTTTCAAGTAAAAAATCATTAGAAGAAAAAGTAGCTCAACTTCCTTTAAATGAAGAAATGACTACATTTGAAACAGAATTTTACAAATTTGTTGAACAAGACTTAGCACAGTTAACTATCCAAGGTGCTGTATGGGATATGAATCGCGCTGTAACAACATTACAAAACTTTATTGATGCAGCAAACTTAAGTGAAGCAGAACGTGCTAATTTCGTAAAAACATTAGAAAATAAACGTCATACATTTAAAGAAATTATTGCAAAAACAAATAGTTCTGTAGCAGAAGAACGTATATTAGAACGTATCGAACGACAACTTCATTTCGTACTAGAACGTTTATACATTCGTTTCCATGATATGTTTTCTGAACATTTTAACCCGACGACTATTACGGCATCTGGAAGGGAAGCAATTAAGCAATTAGAAGCGAATCGCACTAAATTTATCG
Source organism: Pseudogracilibacillus sp. SO10305 (assembly GCF_037072005.1). Classification (NCBI taxonomy): domain Bacteria; kingdom Bacillati; phylum Bacillota; class Bacilli; order Caryophanales; family Bacillaceae; genus Pseudogracilibacillus; species Pseudogracilibacillus sp. SO10305. The sequence continues at coordinate 35,871 of NZ_JAXHDE010000006.1, forward strand.
ACTATGTTGGGTATGAATTGTTACAAGAAGTACGTGCTGTATCATTACGTGTCGAGGCAAATATTTACGAGTTAACGAAAGACACTTTTAATGAGATACAATCTCAGATTGAAAAAATAGATGAAAACTTTATTTTACCTAGCTTGCAAACACAAGAGCTTAAAACACCTAATTATGAACAGGCATTTACGATAATCGATTACAGTATTTTTTCACATGTATTAAAGATTTTCAAAAATACTCGATCGTTTTTTGAGCAAAATGAACGTGAAAAAATGAAGGAAGCATTTTATGATACGTTAAAACCGGAAGCAAAACAATATTTAGATACACAAAAAGAAATTATGGATAGTGTGTACATTGCGCAGTGGAACGATGCTCTACAAAACATTAAAACTCGTATTGAATCTGAAATAGATCAAATGATTGAACAACATATTAAAGTTGTCACAGATACGGTAAATTTAGCTCAGTTAAAAGAAAAACATGAAATATTAACGGCAATATTAGAAAAGTAAGGATGGACATATTGAAGAAACATATATTATTAGTAGATGGAATGGCTTTATTGTTTAGAGGGTTTTACGCAACATCTTTTAGAGGTAATTTTATGCGAAATGAAGAAGGCATACCGACGAATGGAGTATATCAATTTTTACGCTATTTCACAGATGGAATTCATACTTTCCAACCGACACATGTTCTTTGTTGTTGGGATATGGGAAGTAAGACGTTCCGCAACGAAATTTACGATGCGTATAAAGCAAATCGAGGAGCACCACCGGAAGAACTTATTCCCCAATTTGATCTTGTAAAAGAAGCTGTCAATATTTTTAACGTTCCAAATATTGGCGTAATAAATTATGAAGCCGATGACGTCATTGGTACGCTAGCTAATACGTTGTCTAAAGACACACATGTAACCATTTTATCCGGTGATTATGATTTATTACAACTCGTTGCTGCAAATGTCGATGTTGCAATTATGAAAAAGGGAATCGGTAATTATGATGTTTATAATGAAGCGAATTTTTTAAACAAAAAGGGATTATATCCACATCAAATTATCGAATTCAAAGGATTAACCGGAGATAGCGCAGATAATTATCCTGGCATAAAAGGAATAGGCGAAAAAACGGCATTAAAATTACTGCAAACATATGGTAATATGGATACTATTTTACAATCAATGGACGAATTAACAAAGGGGATTCGTTCGAAAATTGAAACAGACATCGCAATGTTTCACTTATCAAAGGAATTAGCTGAAATAAAATGTGATGTTGAACTTGAATTTACAATCGATGAGCCATTACAAATAAATGCATCCGAAATTGAAGCGAATTTAATTAAATTAGGTGTAAAATATCCACCAATCGAATCGTACGTATCATCAAATTTTACTGTCTAATACAGTACAAATTAAGTAATATTATTAAACTTGAAAAGACAGGGGAGGCAATATGCATCCTCTGTTTTTTTAAGGAAAAAATAGTGATAGCAATTTCCATCATGTAATTTTCTTAAGTGAAGTATGACAAAAATAACCTGAAGTACCCATCACTTAAAATGATGGGGGTCATTTATTCCTAGTATCTCAATTTGTGATAACAAGAAACTTCATGTATATCAATGATTATGATGTTTTCCATAAATGTCATAATTATTGTCATTTAGCCTTTTTCCATTTGATTTTTTACTATTTTCTTCACTTTTAATGCCAAGATGTTACAATTTCATCTCAAACACTTTACATTTTAATGTGATTCTTATACAATTTGAAACGAGCCTAATTGATTTTAGGTAAAAGGGGGTAACATCAGTGACTGTTTGTGAGAAAGAAATGACAAACGAACAACTAGAAAATATACTACATGATGACGAAGCATCATTTTTACTATTAGACGTTAGGGAAACGACAGAATATGCCATTCAACATATACCAGGATCTGTATTAATTCCTTTAGGGCAACTTAGTGAACGATTAGATGAAGTAAGTAATGAACAACCAATTTACGTCATTTGTCGTTCCGGTGTTCGAAGTGATGAGGCTTGTACTATTTTACGAGAAAATGGTTATGATGAAGTATATAATGTTGTTCCAGGAATGATTCACTGGAATGGTATTGTTGAATCAGATTTTGCATAACAAAAAACTTACCACAAATTCCCGTGGTAAGTTTTTTGTATTTATACGTATCATTCGTATCATCATTTTAAATTTTCTGACAACTGTTTGACATTGTTTCAGAAATATGTTATTGTACATTAAACTTTAATTGCAATAGTAATTAACTTATCATTTCGAAAGGAGTAGACATGATGGTTCAAAAATTAAATGTCGAAAGCTTTAACTTAGATCATACGAAAGTAAAAGCACCTTATATTCGGTTAGCAGGTAAAATGAAAGGTTTAAATGGAGATGAAGTATACAAATATGACCTTCGCTTCAAGCAACCGAATAAAGAACATATGGATATGCCTGCCATTCATTCATTAGAGCACTTAATGGCAGAAATAAGTCGCAATTATTCTGACAAAATTGTCGACATAAGCCCAATGGGATGTCAAACTGGCTATTATTTATCAGTAATTAATCATTTTAGCTATGAAGATATCATTCAATTAGTGGAAAATATTTTAGAGGATGTCCTAAAAGCTACTGAAGTACCTGGATGTAATGAAGTACAATGTGGTTGGGCTGCTAGTCATAGTTTAGAAGGAGCAAAAACACTTGCAAAAGAAATGCTCGATCATAAAGATGAGTGGCGTGAAGTTTTTTAGATACATAATATAAATGAAACTTGTTTTAATAGGAAATAAAGGTAACAGAGTACTATTAAAACAAGCCTTATATTTTCACTTATCCTAGTTTACATAATATATATTATAGGAAGTAATGTTAGATATAAAATAACGAGCAACATTAATATGCTTGCTCGTTATTTTCCTTTTTTGTTCCATAATATGGACCAACTTCTATATGATTCTCTTCTAATTGTAACATTTCACTTACTGTAATAAATTCAAACCCTTGATCTTGTAAATATTTCAATACAGTTGGTAAAGCGTCTGCAGTTGTTGGATGTATATCATGCATTAACACAATATCACCATTTGTACTCATTGATACATTATGTAAAATAGCGTTTGTATTTTTACTTTGCCAATCTAACGTATCAATCGTCCACATCGTTACAATTTGATCTGTCTGTTTCGCTTGTTCCAACACAATATTATTATATTCACCATATGGTGGCCTAAATGATGTTGGTGCAATCCCTGTAGCATCTTTTATTTGCTGCTGCGACAAGGAAACTTCATCTTTAATAGCTGCCGCTGTAATTGCGTTTAGATTCGCATGTGTAATACTATGATTTGCTATTTCATGACCATCTTGCGCGACCATTTCTGCAATATATGGATATCTAGTAGCATTGCGACCTAACATATAAAATGTTGCTTTTGCATCAAATTCTTCTAAAGTTTCTAGTATTCTCGGTGTTACTTGTTCATCTGGTCCGTCATCAAATGTTAGTGCAATATATTTTCCATTTGGATCTAATTCACGTGGTGCTGAGTTGATGATTTGCTGCAACTCATCTGTGATTAATAAAGCATAATATGGTTCTGTTAACGATTTATATGCATCTACATATGGAATGGCAATTTCGATTTCTCCTTCATTATTCCCAATTGCTCCTTTTTCATATATAAATAGAATCGAATCGTCTGTCAATGCCCACTGGATTTTTTCTTCATTACTTGTTATCGAATCAAAATTAGCCTCGTCAAATTCGAATTCTTGTTTGTTCATTTCTTTTTTAATCATATTTTTTAATGATTCATTCATGTCAATCACATCATGGAGTGATACGAATTTATCTTCTTTTACATTCACAGTAAAATACTGTTGAAATGAATCTGTTTCTTTATTATTTTTCACGATCGACCCTTTTAATAAAAATGTATATATATCGTCATTTGCTTTGTAATAATCTGTCGATATTGCAAGATGATTATTTTCTCCTTCATCTAAGGTTCTTTTTTCTTCCATTACGACTAACATTTCTTCCATAAAATGATCTTCATGTTGGCGAATCCATCTTTCAATTTGACCATCAATTGTCTTTTCGTTTATAATAGGTTGGGTTATTTTGGAAGTATATAATTCAGCCTCTTTCATTTTTGTTTCTAAAATAAGTTGATCATCAATTTCTTCTTTTTCTACATCCATTGTCACTGCTTTGGCACTCGTAACTTTTTCAATTTCCATTAAAATAATACCTGCAAATACGACACCAACTGTCAATATAACAGAAATGATAACTAGTACAATTGGCCAAGTTAAGTTTTTAAACATACGTATTCCCTCACATTGTTTACAATAATATGCATTATCTATCAATTATAACAAATATATTACAAGAACTATAGTATGAGAAATAATTTAATACAAAAATCCACCCTCATTCATATATGAGAGTGGATTTTTGTCGATTTTTATACAATTTCTTCAAAATATTCTTTATAATAACCTGCCACACGTTTACTATTGTCAATCACGAATATAAATTCATCTGTCTCGTTTATTACATCGTAAACATTACCTTCTGTGAGCATATTGTTAACTTTATACTTTTTTGCATTTGCATGCATACATTTCACTTGTTTGATTACTTCGTTCTTTTCCCAATTTACATGGATCATTATTTGCCACCTCTAGTTTACATAATAATATTATCGTTCATTAAATAAATATAAATATCTTTCATAACCCTCTTCTACCATTTCATCCTTTGGAATAAAGCGAATGGAAGCTGAATTAATACAATAACGTAAACCACCTGCCTCTTGTGGGCCGTCAGGAAATACATGACCTAAGTGAGAGTTACCTTCTTTACTGCGAACTTCAGTACGAACCATACCATGTGTTGTATCGAGATGTTCGATTACTTGTTTGTTCATGACAGGTTTTGTAAAGCTAGGCCATCCACATTGTGCGTCATATTTATCTTTCGATGAAAACAGTACTTCACCTGAAACAATATCAACATATATACCGTCCTCAAAATGGTCCCAATACTCGTTTTGAAACGGAGGTTCTGTTCCATTTTCTTGTGTTACATAATATTGTTGCTCTGTTAACGATTCTTTTAAATCTTCTGGATCAAATCGCTTTGACCAATTATCTTTAATAAACTGTTCTCTTCCAGATCCACGTTTATACGTTTTATAATGAAACATATTTCGTTTATAAAAGTATTGGTGCTCTTCTTCTGCAGGATAAAATGTTTTTGCTGGAATAATCGGTGTAACAATTGGTTTTTGAAATTTCTTACTATCTATTAACGTTTGTTTTGATTCCTCAGCAATTTTTTTCTGTGTTTCATTATGATAAAAGATAGCAGTTCTATACGAATCCCCACGATCATGGAATTGTCCCCCATCATCTGTCGGATCAATTTGTTGCCAAAAAAGGGTTACTAACTCTTCATAAGGAAAAATCGTTGGATCGAATGTAATTTGAACTGCTTCCACATGTCCCGTCGTATTAGAACAAACTTGTTTATACGTCGGATTTTCTACCGTACCTCCTGTATATCCAGATGTAACCTCTATTATACCTGGTTGTTCATCAAAAGGTTCTACCATACACCAGAAGCATCCTCCTGCAAATGTTGCTTTTTCAGTTGCCATATTAGTATCCCTCCGTATGTTAAATGTACAAAATTGGTTCATGTACATTTGTTTCATTACTAAAAGTATGATCATTTTGTCCTTCTTCTTGGATCATTTTCATTGCCTTATAAATAACAGCTAATTGTTGCAATAATGGGCCATATTGGTCCATATAAGGACGTAATGATAACAATACTTTCATCATGCGCTCCATATAAATAATACCATTCATTAAATATTGTACCCATTTATTTGGATATTGCTCATGATTAACCATAGTTGCTCCCTCCTAACATGAAAACATTCTTCGATATTACTATATGTGTTAAGAGAAAAGCCGTCACTATATCGTACATTTTATCAATGTTTAATTGAAAAATCTAATGTTTTACGCTCACAAAGATAGTTCATTCGGAGAACTTCCTCTAAACGAAATACGATAAAAGTTTTTAAAAATTATTCTGTACATACACTTCTGAATACTTTCTCAAATTTTTCATCTGTTTTAACATGTTATATTTTGCTAACAATCATTCATCAACTACTAATCGAAAACAAAAAAACACCTTTTTAACAGATTAACTATTAAAAAGGTGTTTAATTTGTGTGATTTTAAATTTTTGTTTCTGTGTACTTAAAATCAACGGGAAGTGAATCAAATTTACTCATCTCAAAAACTTAATAAAATTGTATCAATATTGCTTATTTTTTCGGATTATCCATTTGATTACTCATGGCACGCATCATTTGATTTATTTTCTTTTGCGATGGCTTTTGACCCATTTGCATCATCATTGTGCGTAACATTTGTTCATTAATTGGTGGGTTTTTCTTTAAATAATCCATCATATATTTTCTAGCTAGGAAAAATCCAAGTGCAACCCCAGCAACTAATGCTAATATTGCGATCAATACTACCCAAATCGTTGACATAAACTATGATCCTCCTTCAAAATGTTCCCTTTACAGTATAAACAATTCGTCGTTATAAAACAATAATTTTACGCAAGAACTTCTTCCATATGTTTTACAACATTTTCTACTGTGAAGCCGTACTTTTCAATTACGATGTTTCCGTTAGCCGAAGCACCGAATTTATCTATTCCTAGTACTTTTCCATCAAAACCTACATAACGTTCCCAACCAAGTGATGCAGCCATTTCGATTGCTACACGTGCTGTAACGTCTTTTGGTAAAACATCATTTTTATATGCTGCATCTTGTGCTTCGAAACGATCCCAAGAAGGCATGCTTACGACACGAACATCGATCCCTTTTTCAAGTAATGCTTTTTGAGCATCGATCGCTAAGTTTACTTCAGAACCAGTCGCAATTAAAATACCATTTAATTTAGCATTTTCTCTACTAATAACATATGCACCACGTTTAACACCTTCATATGCATTTTCTTGTGTGCCATCTAAAGTTGGTAAACCTTGGCGTGTTAACACTAATGCAGTCGGTCTGTCTGTTGTTTCTAAAGCTAAACGCCAAGCTGCATTTGTTTCATTTCCATCAGCTGGACGTATAACAGATAAGTTCGGCATCGCACGTAAAGATGCTAAATGTTCAATCGGTTCATGTGTTGGACCGTCTTCTCCCACTGCAATTGAATCATGTGTAAACACGTAAGTGACAGGAGCATTTTGAATAGCCGATAAGCGCATTGCCGGACGTACATAATCGCTAAAGACAAAAAATGTTCCGCCATATACTTTTAAACCACCGTGTAATGCCATTCCGTTTAATGCTGCACCCATCGCAAATTCTCGTACACCAAACCAAATATTACGACCTTCGTACGATTCTTTTGTGAAATCAGTTTCTTCTTTCATCATCGTATTGTTTGAACTTGCTAAGTCAGCACTTCCTCCAAAAAAGCTAGGAACAGTTTTACTAATAGCATTAATCATTTCGCTTGAAGCAACACGAGAAGCTAATGTATCTTTGCCTACTTTATATGTTGGTAAATTTCCATCCCAATTAGCAGGAAGTTCACCGTTAATTGCAAGTTGTAGTTCTTCTGCTAATGTTGGGTATGCTTCTTTATATTCGTCAAATAACGTATTCCATGCTTCTTCTAAGTTTGCGCCTTTTTGCACAACTTTCTTATTGAAATCTTCATATACTTCCTCTGGAACGTGGAAAGTTTCTTCGTAGTCCCAACCATAATATTCCTTCGTTAAAGCAATTTCGTCCTCTCCAAGTGGGGCACCGTGTGATGCTGAGGAATCCGATTTATTTGGTGAACCATACCCGATAATTGTTTTAACTTCAATTAATGTTGGTTGTGTCGTATTCGCTTTCGCTTCTTCAATTGCTTGATGGATGGCTTGTAAATCTCTTCCATCCTCGACACGAATTACTTGCCAACCGTAAGCTTTAAATCTATCTTCTGTACTATCAGAAAATGATCGATCTAAATCTCCGTCTAATGAAATATCATTCGAATCATATAATACAATTAATTTATCTAAAGCTAAGTGTCCAGCAAGGGATGCAGCTTCATGAGAAATCCCTTCCATAATATCTCCATCACCAACTAATGAATAAGTGTAATGGTCAATAATGTTGAAGTTCTCTTTATTGTATTTTGCTGCTAAATGTGCCTCTGCCATTGCCATACCAACAGCCATTGCTACACCTTGTCCTAATGGACCAGTCGTTGCTTCGACTCCGTCTGTATCTAATACTTCTGGATGTCCAGGTGTTCTAGAACCCCATTGACGGAAATTTTTAATATCATCCATTGTTACATCATATCCAGATAAATGTAATAAACTATACAATAACATTGAACCATGTCCAGCAGATAAAATGAAGCGATCACGATTAAACCATTTAGAGTTTTTTGGATTATGATTTAAGAAGTCTGTAAACAATGTATAAGCCATTGGTGCGGCACCCATCGGTAATCCTGGGTGACCAGAGTTTGCTTTTTGTATTGCATCCATTGATAATGTACGAATTGTATTTACTGATAATTGTTCCACTTGCATCTGTTATTAGCTCCTTTAAATATATTATTTGTCTCTATTTCTTTTTATTTGTTTTACTTTGTCCGGTGTTACATCGTTCCCTTCTGGGTCGATCACCGTAACAGAAGTTATTTGATTAGTAAATGATTGACGAATACTTTGTAAATATTCTTGACGAAGCTCTTGTTGTTCTTGTTTTTCTTCTTGCGTCAATGTCTCACTTTTTGCTTTTTTAGCGAGGTAATTGATACGTTCAAGTTTTTCTTTCGTTAACATGTTCTCACCTCTTAATTCCTAAGTTACATATGATAAAAATATATCTATATGTTACTTATATTATACTATACAATATTTTGTATAGATACAAATGCGCCACATAATATTCTATAATAACTTTACATTTCAGACAACCTTTCAGAAATAGAACATTTCTACCGAACAAATATGGGAACTTATGTTTGACTTCTGTTCGCATTTTGATAAAATGAAAGTAATTATATAGACAGATGAGGTGAGGTTCTTGGAAAAACTTTCAAAAAGGCAACAGATGATTTATGATTATATCGTTCATGAAGTAGAAATGAAAGGATATCCTCCTTCTGTTCGTGAGATTGCCAAAGCAGTTGGTTTAGCTTCTAGTTCTACTGTACACGGTCATTTAGAACGAATTGAAAATAAAGGATATATTCGTAGAGACCCAACAAAGCCAAGAGCAATTGAAATTGTTGATCCGTCATTCCAAAATATTGAAAAAGATACGGCACGTTATGCTCCTTTAATTGGTAAGGTAACTGCTGGTGCACCGATTACAGCAATAGAAAATATCGAAGAATATGCGCCAGTCCCAACATCACTCGCACATCGGGAAGATAATGTGTTTTTATTAGAAGTTGATGGGGATAGTATGATCAACGCCGGAATTTTTAATGGTGATAGAGTAATTGTAAAACAACAAAGTGTAGCAAATAACGGAGATATTGTCGTCGCAATGACGGACGAAGACGAGGCAACCGTAAAAAGATTTTATAAAGAAACAGATCATATTCGCCTACAACCTGAAAACGATGCTATGGAACCGATCCTATTAAATAATGTCATTATTTTAGGAAAGGTAATTGGCCTATATCGTGCATTCTAAGTGAAAACGGTAAAGCTTATCAAAAACTGATGAACTTTACCGTTTTTATTTATCCTAAACTATGTCACTTACAATTCTGGAAAGGTTAAAGGATCCAATAATCCATCTTGAATTAGCTTTTCTACTGTTTGAATAATGGCAATTTTAACATGTGCATATGTTAAACCACCTTGTAAAAAAGCTGTATACGGAGGTTTAATCGGTCCGTCAACAGATAATTCAATACTAGCCCCTTGGATAAACGTTCCTGCAGCCATAATTACTTTTTCTTCATACCCTGGCATCTCACTTGGGTATGGTGCTACATACGAGTTGATTGGTGAATTTGCCTGAATGGCTTCACAAAATTTGATCATCGCTTCTTCATGATGGAACGTCATTGCCTGAATAATATCTGTACGTTTATCAGTATATGTAGGTGCTGTTTCCACACCGACATAATCCATTAACCGTGCAGTTAAAATAGCCCCTTTTAATGCTTCTCCTACTACATGTGGTGCAAGGAAAAATCCTTGATACATCTCTTGTAACATATTTAATGTTGCTCCAGCATCTTTTCCTAGTCCTGGTGCTGTTAATCGATTTGCAGCAAGTTCAACTAAATCCTCTTTTCCTACGATATATCCTCCGGCACGAACGAGTCCACCACCTGGATTTTTAATTAAAGACCCAGCCATAATATCAGCGCCAACCTCTAAAGGCTCACGGTCCTCAACAAATTCCCCATAACAATTATCAACAAACACAATAATGTTTTCATCTATTTCTTTTACAAATTGAATCATTTGTTCAATTGCATCGATTGTAAATGAAGGACGGTTTTCATATCCTTTCGAACGTTGAATACCTACAACTTTCGTATGTTCATTGATCGCATTTTTAATTCCTTCATAGTCAATCGTTTGATCATCTTTTAATAAAACTTCATTGTACCGAACACCATAATCTTTAAGACTTCCAGTATTTGATGTGTTTTTTCCAATTACTTGATCCAATGTATCGTATGGTGCTCCTGTAATGTATAAAAGCCCATCTCCAGGACGTAACATCGCATATAATGCTGTTGCAATAGCATGTGTTCCGGAAACAATTTGGGGACGGACTAATGCATCCTCCCCACCAAATACACGAGCATATAACGCTTCTAATCCATCTCGTCCTTGATCATCATAACCATAACCATCCGTAGAACTAAAATGGTGATCACCGATCTGTTCTTCTCGAAACGCGTTTAATACTTTTTTTTGGTTTATTTCTACCATCTGATTAATTGATGTAAAATAAGGTGCACATTGTGCTTCTAGTTTTTCTATTAATTCATTTTGTAACATATTACTCTTGTTTCTCCTTTAAAATTCTCTGTAATGGGTGTGCATGTGGAATATAGCCTTCTAAATCATACCGGAATGTTTCCTCATTATACTCCTTCTTTGTTATAATCGTATGTTTTGTAAATTGATGCAACTCTTTTGATTCGTAAGCTTCTAAAGAGACTGAATAAAATTCCCATTCATTTTTTAAAATGTCTTCCATTTTATGCAATAACTTTCCTAAATCATTTTCATCATGGGCGTGTATTTGAATAGATGGATCAGATGATGGGAAAAAATCCGCCTCTAATAAATCTGTTTTATTGTACACAGTTAACATCGGAATTGTATGAGCATCAAGTTCTTCCAAAATTTCATAAACAGTACGTTCGTGTTGTACATAATCTTCATTTGAACTATCGACAACATGTAATAAGAAATCCGCTTCTGCGACTTCCTCTAAGGTTGATTTAAAGGAAGCAATTAAAGATGTCGGCAATGCTTGTAAAAATCCAACCGTATCAGTAAGCAAACATTCAAATCCTGAAGGTAATTGAATTTTTCTCGTTAACGGATCTAATGTAGCGAACAGTAAATCTTCCTCTAAAGACCTTTCACTTGTTAATCGATTAAAAATCGTCGACTTACCAGCATTCGTATAACCAACAATCGCAATTTGAAACACTTTATTTTGTTTTCTTCGCTTACGGTACTGCTCCCGCTGTTTCACAACGTCTTTTAACCGACGTTTAATATCGTCAATACGTCTTCGTATATGCCGTTGATCTGTTTCTAATTTTGTCTCCCCTGGTCCTCTCGTTCCAATTCCACCACCAAGTCGTGATAATACGAGCCCCATTCCATGTAAGCGTGGCAATGTATATTGTAGCTGAGCAAGTTCAACTTGCAATTGTCCTTCTTTCGTTTTGGCACGACTAGCAAAAATATCTAATATTAATTGACTTCGGTCGATTACACGGACTCCTAAATGATCATTCAAATTACGTAACTGTCCAGGAGATAATTCGTCATTTGCAATCACTAAATCGATATCTTCTGCATCCACAATTGTTTGTGCTTCATCTAATTTTCCATGTCCAACATATGTGACAGGATGAATATTATCTCTTGCTTGTGTTAAAGTCTCCATAACCTCTCCACCAGCAGTATAACTTAAGGAATTTAACTCTTCGACTGTTGCTTCAAATTGTTTATCCGTTTGTGTTGCTTTTTTTACTGCTAAAATTAGTACACGTTCGTTTGACATATATATATCAACCTCTTTTCTTCCTATAGTTCTATCATAACAGATATCATTATTACTGACGAAAATATCACTTATGAAACGTAAAGTCATCCGCTCGTAAAATAGTTAATTGGTCTTCAGAATAATGGACATATTGCATCATTCGCATTGCTTGTTGTCGAATTGCTCTTTCCAATATATTACGAATGTATCGTGCATTTGAAAAAGTGAATGGTTCATTTCGTAAACAAATTTCAATCTGTTGTTCTACTTTTAATAATGCACGATTTGTAAGCCGATAATCTCGTTCTTTTGCCATCATTTTTAAAATATCTAATAGTTGATCCATCGTGTAATTTGGAAAATTAATTTGAAACGGAAAGCGTGATCGTAATCCAGGATTCGTCTGTAAAAAAGAATCCATTTCATTAGAATAGCCTGCTAATATAAGAATAAATTCATCTCTGTAGTCTTCCATCAATTTAACCATTGTTTTATTTAACATGTATTGTTTCCGTTCACCTAAACACATCAACTAATTATCTTGGAATAATTTCAACTGTATCATCATCGTATAAAATGACTTGTTTTACAAAAATACTAATTGCTCTACGTTTCTCCTCAGGTGTTAATGTATGTTTAATCAAAGTTTGGATGTATAATCGATTTTCATGTATATACTCTTCTTCACTCACCTTTCCTTTTTCTATGTTTTTTTCATATATATGTCGCTCTTTATCTAGATAATTATTAATTCGATTGTCTATTTGTTGCACACATTCATCAAAGTATAGTTCCGATATTTTTTCTTTTACAAAAAGTTTGACATAATTACTCCGTTCTTTTTGTAATTGTGTTACCCGTTCCTTAATACTGTGTATTTCTTTTTTCCAATTCGTTGTATCCTCTTCTAACTTATACATTGTCTTTATAACAGATTCATTAACTGTATCCATTTGGAGCATTTTATGTTTACACCAATTCCACACGAGCGAATCGACAATGTCTACACGCCAGTTCTTTCCCTTACAATAGTGTACACTTTCTGCTGAACCGACTTTATATCCTTTTGACTGTTTTTTGCGACATACATAATATTTAAGAATTCGCTGCTTACTTTTAGATGTTACTCCTGCTCCGACTGTTCCACGACATCGACCACATATGACAATTCTACTTAATAAATAATCATTAGACTTTCGGCCTTGCTTCGATCTAAATTTGTCAATAGCCTGTTGGACTCGGTCATATGTCATATCATCTATTATTCGTGGAATTTCGATTAATATCCATTCTTCTTTAGGCCTTGGAATTTGTTCTTTTTTTCCATTGTTTTGTACGACCTTTGTTTTGCCATAATAATAACGTCCCGTATAACTTTCATTACGTAAAATCCTTGTAACAGTTGACTGATACCATATCGATCCATTAGGTCCTTCAATACCTTTTTGACTTAATGTTTGTGCGATTTGATTGCAACTCATTTTTTGTTGTAGTAGCATATCGACCATTTTTAAATAAGTCGATTTTTCTTCCATATTAATGTCAACAGTTTTTAATTGTTTATTATAATGATAACCATACAACCGTCTAAAATTTGGGATTTCCCCTTTTTTTGCTTTTGCAATTCTTCCTCGTCTTGCATTCGCCAGAATTTTTGCTTTATTATACTGTGCGATAGACCCTTGTATGTTATACATTAACATGGACTCCGGGTCATTAGGATTTACATCAAATTCAACAAATTCAATATCAACACCCATTGACCACACTTTTCTAGAAATAATACCTTGTAATGTATTATCTCGAGTTAGTCGGTCTGGATGTAACATAATCAATTTTTTCCCAACCCCTTGTTCCAGTAAATATAATACATAATTTAAACCTGGCCGATTTGGATCATCCCCCATTCGTCCATCTTCTATAATAGTGATCAACTCATCTTCCGTATAATGAAATTTTGTTTTAGCCCGTTCCATACAAAGTTGTTTTTGTGATGTAAGTGAATATCCTTTTTTTGCTTGATCAGTCGTAGACACTCTTGCATATATAATACCGTTTATTTTCCCAACTAATTGATATACCTTTTCTAACGGTAATTTTTTTCCTCCCCTTAATTGAATCAAGCGATCCACCTCACATTTTAATCATGATAACGCTATGTTATATATTTATATTTTATGAAAACTTCCTTTAGAAACTCCTTCCATTCTTCTTTCATTTTTATATACCTTATGTCAGCAGATACATTCCTTTCCTTTATTGTTAATGTATATTTATGTCGTATCTTCCATCCCTCCATTCCTTCTTATTGTATGAGTCGGCGGATTGTCCTAATGAATAAAAATTCTGACTATATAGATGAAAATAAGGCATTATTGAGGTTTATACGATATAATGATAGAAAAAGAGAACATATTGAAAATTAGGGGTCCTTATGATTACAGAAAAATACACAATAAAACATATTCAATTTTGGCAAATTATTTTAAGTTTAGGGGCTGCATCTTTATTTATCTTTGCAACGATGTATTTCATGCAACCTTTACTACCTTTATTAACAGAGAGCTTTCAAATATCTGTCTCATATGCAAGCTTAGCAATGTCTATGACGACCATTGGACTTATTTTTGGGTTATTAGCAATTGGTTTTATGTCAGACCGTCGTGGTCGAACAAAATTTATTCATTTATCTATTATTTGTTCGACCATTTTGTTATTTATTATTCCTTTATTAAAAATGTTTATTTTTATTATTATTTTAAGATTTGTGCAAGGCTTTCTATTAGCTGGCTTATTAAGTGCAGCACTAGCATATATGGCAGAAGAAATTGACCCAAAACATTTCGGTTTTGCAACGACGTTATATATATCATGCAATAGTATCGGTGGAATGATGGGGAGATTTGTAACAGGGTATATCGCAGAACAGTATACTTGGCAAATAACTATGTATATGCTCGCTATTTTTGGAGTCTTTACATTTTTACTCGTTTTATTTAATTTACCAACATCTCGTTATTTTACTGGAGTACAAAGTAAGGTGAAGGAAGATTTAAAAGGGTTTGTCGTACATTTTAAAAATCCTACTCTGTTATTAATGTTTGGACTTGGGATGGTACTACAAATTGCTTTTACAGGTATGTGGACGTATTTACCATTCCATTTATTAGAAGCACCTTATGAACTTTCCTTAAAGGAAATTTCGTATTTTTATTTTGCTTATAGTTTAGGAGTGATTGGTGCACCTATTGCTGGATTATTAACTGCGCGATTTAATATAAGCCATTTAAGAGTAGCTGGCGTGTTTATATTATGTAGTGGAATGATGATTACATTAGGAAGCTCGCTTGTCCTCATTACCATTGGATTATGTATTGTTTGTTTAGGATTTTTCATCTCTCATGCACTTGCGACAGCGACTGTTTCACAAACTGCTACACACCATAAAGGAAGTGCTTCTAGTTTATATTTAGTGGCGTATTATTTAGGGGTATCACTTGGTACAACTTCCTTAGCCCCTTTATGGGAAAGTTATCAATGGATGGGAGTTATTTTATTTACAGCAATTTTACCAGCTATTTATGTATTTCTAGTAAAAGGCTATCAAACGATGCAAACAAAAAAATAAAAGCTTGGGAGATTTGTCCGTTCTTGTTATAAAATAGGAAGTACATCCTTATAAATTGTCCTTCCTATTTTATATGAACTTTCATTCTACTCCCAAGCTTTTTTTATGAAAATTTTCTATAAAATAAATGTTATTCTACCAAAAACTCTTCTGGTATTTCTGTTAAATCAAAATCCCACGCATATGGTAAAACAAAATAAATTAATAATGTGATTAAAATAATCCCAACAAAGTTTAACGGCAATCCTTTACGAATCATATCTTGAATCCGTAAGTAACCTGTTCCAAATACAACCGCATTTGGTGGTGTTGCAACTGGAAGCATGAACGCACATGATGCTGTTACACCTGCTGCAATCATAAGTGCATACGGATGATACCCTAATGCAATCGCTAATGAACCCATAATTGGATACATCATGGAAGCTGTTGCTGTATTGGATGTAACCTCTGTTAAAACAAGTACTAAAACAGAAACGGTAATGATGACAACAATTAAATTAATTCCTTGTAAACCTGTCAATTGGCTACCAAACCATTCTGATAAACCAGTTTCCACGAATCCACCAGCAATTGCAAGTCCACCACCGAATAGTAATAAAATTCCCCAAGGTAATTTCATTGCTGTTTCCCAATCTAATAAACGGCCACCTTTCACATTTGGAGAAGGAATCGCAAATAAAACGATCGCAAAGAATATAGCGATAAGTCCGTCACTTAAACCATCGATAAACTTCGATAAGAAAAATGATCTCGTAATCCAAGAAAATGCTGCTAAAATGAAAATGATAAATACTAATTTTTCCTCTGTTGACGCTTTTCCTAAACTATCCTTTTCTTTCGCAAATACTTCTTGACCACCAGGTAAACTTTTTACTTTTGTTGGATACGCAATTTTCACTAAATAAAACCATACGATAAAAATAAAAATCCAAGCAAATGGAACACCGAAAATCATCCATTTAGCAAACGATAACTCAATACCGTACATTGTTTCCATTGCACCAGCTAATAAAGTGTTTGGTGGTGTTCCGATTAAAGTTGCAATTCCACCTAAAGAAGCAGAATATGCAATCCCTAACATTAATGCCTTACCGAAGCCAAAGCCACCTCGTGATGTATCTTCTCCAGTACCTTTTAATGCATCAGCTACTTGATATGTAATTGCGATTCCCATAGGTACCATCATCATTGCTGTAGCTGTGTTTGAAATCCACATCGATAAAAACCCGGTAGCAACCATAAATCCAAGCACGATCCGATCTGTATTCGTTCCAATAATCATAATAATCCACAGAGCAATACGACGGTGTAAGTTCCATTTTTCCATCGCAAGGGCAATCATAAATCCCCCCATAAATAAAAATACTGTCTCATCCCCATATTGGGATGCAGTAAGTTTAATGTCTAACCCATTCGTCATCGGGAACAATACGAGTGGTAGTAATGAAGTTACAGGAATTGGCAACGCCTCTGTAATCCACCATGTTGCAATCCAAACGGTACTAGCTAAAATTGCAATCCCTTCTTTTGATAAATCTGCTGGATTGAAAAAGAGTAAAATAAGTGTAAATAATAAAGGTCCTAAAATAAGTCCGATAAGCTGTCCTTTCGTATAACTATAATCTCCTTTTCCTCCATCCTTTCCACCGTTTGTTTCATTTGATTTTTCTTGTGTAGCTTTTTCTTTATTTGTCTTGTTCGGTTTTACGAAAAACATGATTTTCTCTTTTGCTTCTTCATGTATATCCCATAACCGATTCCATGTTGCACTTACCATTTTTTTACCTCCCATTTATTTGTCAAACACAAATAGTGTATCATATTTATTTTATGTTGTAACATATTTATCATTGAATTTACAGAAAATATTTAGTTTTCCTTTTTATCAAAAATCCTCTCAAAGTTTTCTTCATGATATGTTCCATAAAAACAAATTAAAATAACGAATAAACAATACACATTTTTCGAAAATATTAATTGCATTTATAAAAGAGGAGGTGTGCTAAAGACAATTAGAAATATATGAAGTCAAATTTTAAATATACCAGGGCCATTTGTGACTTTTTCATCATATTAATATACTAGTTAATGTGAATATTGAATTAATTGATCCTAAAAATCATTATGTACAATAAACCTCAACTATTTTACATAGAAATTAAAACAATGTGCTTAACGATAGTGTCGATTGCTTCTTTACCAAAGTCTTTTTCACCACCACGTGCCAGTGCATATGCTTCATCAATGAACAAGATGCCACCACGTGCCCGCTCAACTAATTGCTTCGTCTTAATCGCTGTTTGCCCAATATATTCTCCGACAACATCTGCCCGTTGCGCTTCAATAAAATGCCCTTTTTCTAATAATTGTAATTCCACACAAATTTCAGCAAGTTTTCTAGCAATAGTTGTTTTCCCTGTGCCAGGATTTCCCCGAAAGATCATATGCATAGAATGATCGTTAATGGATAAATGGTACATTTTTCGTTTTTCATTCATCATTTTTATCGCATATATTTCTTTTATCATCGCTTTTACTTCTTCTAAACCGATAAAGTCCTTCAATAAGTGATCAATCATTTTTAAATTTTCATTTTTATGATCTTGTTTTTGTACATCATGTTGTAAAACAATATTAATTTTCCCTTGTTGACTTTGAATAATATTTGACTTCATAAGCGGTCCCCCTTGCTACAAATAATATATGCATATAGCTACATTCCCGTGATAAACGCCTAATTAAAAAGGTTTTATAAATTATATTTAATTTGTAGCGGAGAAGTTTTCAAACAAAAATACACGAAGTGTTCTTGTCACCAATCATGATCGATGCTAATGAAAATTTATGTCAGTTCTTTTATCAAACTAATCTCCAACAAATAAAAGATTTTTTCAATGTGATCATCATAATGGTTATATTTACCCTATATATCTAGTTCTCACCTTTATATTAGATGCCTCAAAACTAAAATAGATCCAATAATGAAACAATAATATACGAAATATATTAACTTTCCTTTTTTCATTATATGAATAAACCATTTCAAAGAAAAAAACGTCATACATAATGTAGCGAAAAAGCTACACTATACGGAAATATTAACTCGATTTTATTTGGTTCTTTTAAAAAAACCATTATACCTAAAACGATTCCACCTATACTAACTGGAATATATAGCATAAACGAAAAACGTAAAGCTGTTTCACGATTCATTCCAACGGCAACTGCAGAGATAATCGTTGATCCCGAACGACTAATCCCTGGAAATAGTGCAACAGCTTGGCCAATACCAACTAAAATAGCATCTTTCGTCGTAACATCTTGTTCTTCTTTCGCGCCATCCACATTCCGAATAAACCATAATGCTACCCCTGTTACTAATAACATAAGTCCTATCATAAATAAATTTGTTACATCAGCAATATAATCTTTCAGAAAAAAACCTAATACCCCGGCAGGGATTGTCCCAATCATTAATAACAAAACGAAACGAAAATCACTTTGATAAACTTTTTCTCTCGTTCGTATATATGTTAACGAATGAACTGCTAAGCGGAAAAAATCATGGCGATACACATACAGTATCGCCAATAAAGAGGCGGTATTCGTCAAAATAGCAAATGTAAACCCTTGTTCACCGATATGTAATATTTCACACAAAAAAAGAAGCTTAGGTATTTGTTTATATCGATTACCTAAGCTT
Organism: Pseudogracilibacillus sp. SO10305; assembly: GCF_037072005.1. NCBI lineage: Bacteria > Bacillati > Bacillota > Bacilli > Caryophanales > Bacillaceae > Pseudogracilibacillus > Pseudogracilibacillus sp. SO10305. The sequence goes on from NZ_JAXHDE010000006.1 coordinate 55,562, forward strand.
CCTTTTCGCGTTTTATTCTTCCTCTTTCGTATCTAAAGGAACATTTTTGGATGGTGCGAACGTTGAAATCGCATGTTTGTAAATCAATTGTTGTTTTCCTTCCGTTTCTAATAAAACGGTAAAATTGTCAAATGCTTTGACGACCCCTCTTAATTGAAATCCATTTGTTAAAAACACTGTTACCGCAATACGTTCTTTTCTAAGTTGATTCAAATAATGATCCTGAATATTCACTGTCTGTGCCATGCTTCTTCCTCCTTTTTCTATCTTTATTAAAGAAGACAAGGTTAAATGAATTCATTTGAACCTACGCCAATCTTACGTATATATGTTTATTGTACCCTATTTTACTGCGTTTTTGTAACTGAATTTTCAATATATTGCAAAATTCCTTTTAAATAAGTAGGATTTGCAACTTTTTCTGCATTAAACCACGTCACATCCATCTGATTTTTAAACCAAGTATATTGCCTTTTAGCATAGCGCCGAGAATTTCGTTGTAAGATACTAACCGCTTCATCTAAGGACATTTCTTGTTCTAAATAAGGAATTAACTCTTTATAACCAATCGCCTTCATCGCTTGTGTATCGCTAAAACCCTTATCATACAATGCTCTTACTTCTTCTACTAAACCGTCTTGCACCATTTTTTCTACCCGACGATTAATTCGGTCATACAATTTGTCCCGGTTCATTTCTAAACCGATTAACACATAATCATACTTACTCGTTTTGTTTTGTGTCTTATGTCGTTCTGTCATCGTTTTTCCAGTCGATTCAAATACTTCTAATGCACGAATGACACGACGATAGTTATTTGGATGAATTTTACTTGCTTGAATCGGGTCTACTCTTTTCAATTTTTCATGTAAAGCGATATTTCCTTCTCTTTCGAGCAAGTTTTCTAATTCTTTTGTAAATTTTTCATCCCGTTTTTGTTCTGAAAACTGGTAATCAAATAACACAGCTTGAATATATAAGCCGGTACCACCAACAATAATAGGTATTTTCCCTTTTTCATTTATTGTTTTTATATGTTCCTCCACTAGCTCTTTAAATGTTGCAACCGAAAAATCTTCATCTGGTTGCCGAATATTTAGCATGTAGTGCGGAATATCGGCCATCTCTTCCTTTGTTATTTTTCCAGTACCGATATCCATTCCTTTATATACTTGCATAGAGTCCCCGCTTATAATCTCTGTTTGTAACTCTTTTGCTAATTGAATACTAAGGTCCGTTTTTCCAATTGCTGTCGGACCTACAATCACAATAACTTTCTCTTTCTCCACGTACAATTCCGCCTTGTTTATTTATTTTTCATATGTGAGACATGTTGAAATATGATGTTGTAATTGAATTAAATGATCCATCAAAAAATGCTTCGTCATCATATCTTTACACTCATCCACTTCCTTTAAACCATGATGAATAATTTCTCGTTTCATTTTTGTGAAGTCATGTACGAGCTGTGCAAACATTTCATGTAATTCATCGTCTGCGGTGGCCTCTTCAATTGTTTTCTCTTGAAGAAATTTTTCCATCGTACAAAATGGTCTACCATTAATGGATGTAATATAAGATGCTAACCTATGAATTGTATCATCTAACTCTTTTTGCAACGACGTAAAAAATATTTGATAAGGTTGAAAATGTGCTCCTTTTATATAATGTTGGTAACGAAACAATTTCACATATACTGTAAAATAGTTTGCTAGGAGCCGATTTAAAAATAAATGTATTGTCGTTCTACCCATTTACTTATCCTCCTTACACATTCACTTGTTTTACTATGATAAGCAAATAGGGGGCATTGTATACATATTACATAATTCTTTTAAACATTTTTTCAATTTCATAGTACGTATAATGAATAATAACCGGTCTTCCATGTGGACATGTAAAAGGATCTTCCATCATTCGTAAGTCTTCTAATAATCGAGTCATTTCATCTGTATTTAAGTAATGATTTGCTTTAATAGATCGTTTACAAGACATTAAAATCGCTAATTCTTCACGAATTTTCTCGACGTTAATTGTCCCATCTTTAATTACTTGTTCCACCATATCACGAATGATAGCTTCTTCCTCTCCTGCCGGGAACCAATTTGGATAAGAACGGACCGCATAAGTTTGTCCTCCAAATGGTTCCAAATATAATCCAACATCTTCAAATAATTGTTTATGTTTATCTAAAAACAATATTTCATTTGTTGTAAATTCAAATGTTAAAGGCATTAAAAGTTGTTGCCATTCATTAATAGGATTCCCTAATTTTTTTTTGAAAAATTCATACTTAATACGTTCCTGTGCAGCATGTTGATCAATCATATATAATCCATTTTCATTTTGTGCCAATATATATGTCCCTTGTAATTGACCAATTGGATACATCATTGGGATTCTTTCTTCATTTCGTACATTTTCCGTTTGTTCTTGCATGATGTCATCATCTAAATAATTTTCTGTACCTTCATCGTCTATTAAGGGTGGAATCGTTTCTTCTACTTGATGAATATTTACATCAAAAGAACGATTTCCTTGTTCCTCGTCCAATTGCTGTAATGTTACCGCAATTTCATTTTCATCATTTTGTGATGGCATGACAAGCGGAATAGAAGCTTGCTCTGTTTTTAATTTTTCACGTTTCGGTAGTTGATCAATTTGTGGGATTAATGTTTTCGATTTAAATGTATCACGAATAAGTGTTTCAATTAATTGCACTAATTCCTTTTCTTTACTAAAACGAACTTCTAATTTTGTCGGATGCACATTCACATCCACTAATATAGGATCTAGTTCAATATGCAATACGACAACCGGATAACGGTGAATAGGCAGTAATGTATCATATGCTCGCGTAATTGCAAAATTCAGTGCCTGACTTTTAATATATCTTCCATTTACAATCGTCGTCATAAAGTTACGGTTTGATCTTGTCACCTCTGGTTTTGAGATAAATCCCGAAACATGAAAATCTAATGATTCTGCCTCAACTTTATACATATTACGGGCTACTTGCATCCCATAAATTTCACTAATTACTTGTAATAAATTCCCGTTCCCTTTCGAATTAAAGATTGTTTTATCATTATGGACAAGTGTAAAACGTATATGTGGATGTGCTAATGCATAACGATTCATTAGATCCGTAATATGTCCCAATTCTGTATGAATGGTTTTCATATATTTTAAACGCGCAGGTGTATTATAAAAAAGTTCGCACACAGTAATCTCTGTACCTTTACGCGCAGTACTTTTTCCTTCTTCTTTAAATTCTCCGCCTTCCATATAAAGTTTCGTTCCCGCTTTGTCTCCAGTCGAAGTTTCTATCGTTAATTTACTAACAGAAGCAATACTTGCAAGAGCTTCTCCACGGAAACCTAATGAACGAATATGAAACAAGTCTTGATCATAAGCAATTTTACTCGTTGCATGTCGCATAAACGCACGTTTAGAATCCGCTTCTGAAATTCCATCCCCATTATCTGTGACTTTTATTTCTAATAGGCCTGCCTCTTTTAAAGTGACTCGTATATCTGTACTATTTGCGTCAATACTATTTTCTACTAATTCTTTCACGACAGATGCTGGCCTTTCTACCACTTCACCTGCCGCGATTTTATTCGCTAAATTTTGTGGTAGTTGTCTTATATTCAAACGAAAATACTCCTCTCTTACTGTTTCGCTTTTTTATGCAATTCATATAATATATTCATTGCATCCATCGGTGTCGTTTCTAATAAATTAATTTCTCGTAGTTGTTTCATTACTTCATGATGTTCCACTCGCTTACCTTTTTCTTTTTTCGGTGATTCTTCTATCTCTCCAAAAAACGATAATTGAGCTTGTGTTTCGTTCATCGTTGACACTTCTTTAGTAGAACCTTCTAAAGCTTCCAGTATAACTTGTGCACGGTCAATGAGTGCATCTGGCATATCAGCTAATTTAGCAACATGAATTCCGTAACTTTCATTCGCTCGCCCTTCTTCTATTTTATGCAAAAAGACTATCTTTTCATCATATTCCTCGGCACGAACATAAATATTTTTTACTCCATCAAGCGATTCTTCTAAATCAGTTAATTCATGATAATGCGTAGAAAATAACGTCTTCGCTTTTACGTCATCATGAATATATTCTACAATCGCATTCGCTAATGCCATACCATCATATGTGCTTGTCCCACGCCCAATTTCATCAAATAAAATTAAACTTTTTTCCGTTGCATGTTGTAGAGCAAAGTTTGCTTCTAACATCTCCACCATAAACGTACTTTGTCCACTTACTAAATCATCTGCAGCACCAATTCTCGTGAAAATTTGATCGAAAATTTGTAAATTTGCCTCATCTGCTGGAACGAAACAACCAATTTGCGCCATAATGATCGTTAATGCTAGCTGACGCATATAGGTACTCTTCCCAGACATGTTTGGTCCAGTAATAAGTAAAATAAAATCATCATCATTTAGATATACATCATTTGGCACGAATGAACCATCGTCGATTACTTTCTCAATAACTGGATGACGGCCATTTTTAATCGTTACCGTATTTTCAACGAAGGTCGGTTTCACATAGTTATTTGCTTCACTTACCTCAGCAAAAGATTGTAAAACGTCAATTTCACTTATCACAGAGGCAAGTTTTTGAATAATGATAATATCCTCTTTTAATGTATCACGAACTTCAACGAATAAATCATATTCTAATTCAACGCTTTTTTCCTCTGCCTCTAAAATGATTGCTTCTTTTTCTTTTAGTTCAGGTGTAATATAACGTTCCGCATTGCGTAACGTCTGTTTACGTTCATAGCGACCTTCTGGAAGTAAATGCTTGTTTGCATGTGTTACTTCAATATAATACCCGAACACTTTATTGAAACCTACTTTAAGTGATTTAATATTCGTTAATGCTCGTTCTTCTTGTTCTAATTGTAAAATCCAATCTTTTCCATGTCTTAATGCGTGACGATATTCATCTAGTTGATCATTATATCCATCTTTAATAATATTTCCTTCTTTAATCGTCATCGGTGCATCTTCTTTTAAACTTCGTTCTAATAGATCAACTAACTGTGTTGGATAATGGAGTGATTCATTCAATTTTGCCACTTCTTTTGTGTCAATCAACGATAATACATTTTTTATTTGTGGAATTTGTTGTAACGACTGTTTTAATTGTAATAAGTCCCTTGCATTTACATTTCCAAAAGAAATTCTTCCCGCAAGTCTCTCTAAATCGTAAACGGAACGAAGTGCTTCCTGTAATTGATCCCGTTCCATAAAGTGTTCCATCATCGACTGAACAATTTGTAGGCGACTTTCAATGGATACTTGGTGAATGAGTGGACGTTCTATCCATTTTTTTAACATCCTTGCTCCCATTGCTGTCACTGTTTTATCTAGCACCCATAAAAGTGAACCATATTTTCCTTTTTTAATAAATGTTTCTGTTAGTTCTAAATTACGCTTTGCATACATATCCAGTGTTAAATATTGTTTTAATTCAATTATTTCTGGGTTTTGTAAATGGTGTAACGATCGCTTTTGAGTATGTGCAATATAATTTAACATACGACTAAACGCATGAATAAATTGTTCATCGTTTAAATCATCGTATAAATGACGAAATTCCCCAATAAAATTAACCTCATCTTCATAAGAGATTAGCAACTGTAGAGTTGATCTAATCTCATCGATATGTATTTGTGGAAATGCCGTACTGACGACGACTTCTTTTACTTTCCGATTTGCTAATTCATGAATAACACGTGAAAACTCATCTGCAACACGGACAATTTGTGATTCTCCTGTTGACAATTCATGGTACACGATTATAAAACTACCATCTTCTTCAAAATATGAAAGACTCGCAATATAATTACTTTCATTTTCTCGTAACATCGATGACTCCATGACCGTTCCGGGAGTAATCAATTGGACAACTTCACGTTTTACAACACCCTTTGCCTTTTTAGGGTCTTCTACTTGTTCACATATCGCTACTTTATATCCTCTATCTACTAATGTTTTAATATATCCTTCTGCCGAATGATGTGGTACACCGCACATTGGTGTATCTTCATCACGTTTTGTTAATGTAATTTCTAGTTCTTGTGCAGCTTTAATAGCATCTTCATGAAATAACTCATAAAAATCTCCTAACCGGAAAAATAAAAATGCATCTTCATGTGCTGCTTTTATTCGTAAATATTGTTCCATCATCGGTGTCACTTTTGACATAGTTGTATCCCCCAACATTAAAAATACTACAAATATTATATCATAGTTAAAAAACTTTAAAATAGTTTACAATCGCACCATTCGTGGAAAATGTATATACTAGAGGTATATACGCAAGATGGGAGTTTTACATATGGATATTACATTTTTAGGTACGGGTGCTGGTATTCCTTCAAAAGAACGAAATGTCACATCAATCATATTAGATATGCTACAAGAAATAAATGAATTATGGATGTTTGATTGTGGTGAAGCAACACAACATCAAATTTTACATACGACATTAAAACCACGAAAGATTAAAAAAATATTTATTACCCATTTACATGGCGACCACATATTCGGTCTACCAGGTTTACTTAGTAGCCGATCCTTTTTAGGTGGTGATGATGAAGTCATCGTTTATGGCCCAAAAGGAATTAAAAACTTTATTGAAACAAGTTTACTTGTGAGCGAAACACACCTTGCATACGATATTGATATTGTGGAATTTGATGAACCATGTTTATTAATTGACGAAGAATCGTATGTAGTAGAGACTATTTTGCTTGATCATAATATGAAAAGTTTCGGTTATAAAATAACAGAAAAAGATAAAATTGGTGAACTACAAGTGGATAAATTACGTGAAATCGGTATTACTCCAGGACCGATTTATAAGCAAATTAAAGAAAATGAGCGAGTAACCTTAGACGATGGTACAATTTTATACCGAAAAGATTTCATTGGAGATGCAAAAAAAGGAAGAAAAGTTGTGATTTTAGGAGATACACGTTATGTTTCTTCTTTACCTGATTTTGTAAAAGGAGCAGATCTTCTCATTCATGAAGCGACATTTTCTAAAGAAAATCCTGAATTAGCAAAACAGTATTATCATTCCACGACGAAAGATGCAGCAACTATTGCTAAAAAAGGAAATGTACAACACTTAATTTTAACGCATATATCATCACGCTATCAAAAAGAGCATATACCACTATTATTAGAGGAAGCAATGGAAATTTTTCCAAATGTTACGATTGCATATGATTTTTACCAATATACTATTAAATAAGGGGCTATATTCCAATGGAAAAACTCGTTCAACAACAAAAGGCTTATTTCTTTACAAATAAAACAAAAAATTATGCATTTCGCATTAAACAATTAAACATATTAAAAGAGATGTTGCTAAAATACGAAAATGATATGTATGATGCATTAAAAGCAGATTTAAACAAATCAAAACATGAATCGTTAACAACTGAAATAGGTATTTTGCATACAGAAATTAATTTTACTTTAAAACATTTAAAAAAATGGATGGAACATAAAAAAGTAGAAACACCCTTTACACATAAAGGAACGAAAGGTTATGTTCGATCAGAACCATATGGCGTTACATTAATTATTGCACCTTGGAACTATCCGATTCAATTAGCTATCGCTCCAGTGATTGGTGCGATTGCAGCAGGAAATACCGTTGTATTAAAGCCATCTGAACTGACACCGAACTGCTCTAAATTAATAAAAGAAATGATCGATGCTACATTTGATCCAGCATTTCTCAAAGTTGTAGAAGGAGATAAACATATTAGTCAATCCTTATTACAGCAACGATTTGATTATATCTTTTTTACAGGTAGTACAAATGTTGGAAAAATTGTCATGGAACAAGCAAGCCGTCATGTAACACCTTTCACATTAGAATTAGGTGGAAAAAGTCCGACAATTGTTAGTAAATATGCTCATTTGCCTTATGCCGCAAAGCGGATTGCATGGGGGAAATTTACTAATGCAGGACAAACATGTGTCGCACCAGACTATATATATGTTCAGAAAAAGGTAAAGAAGAAATTTTTATTGCTTCTCCAAAAAGAAATCACGAAATTATACAAAAAGGATCCATTAAAAAATGATGATTATGTCCGTATCGTAAATGAGAGCCATTTCCATCGTCTACGTACATTAATCGAACCGAAAAAAGTAATTTTTGGTGGACAAGTTCATCAAGGGGATTTACGAATTGCTCCAACCATTATGGATAATGTTACTTGGGATGACCCAGTGATGAAAGATGAAATTTTCGGACCAATTTTGCCTATACTTACTTATGACCATATTGATGATGTAATTGAAAAAGTTCGTACAGAAGAGAAGCCTCTAGCTTTATATTATTTTGGTACAGATAAAAAAGAAGAAGAAAAAGTATTATCTTCTCTTTCATTTGGAGGTGGTTGCATCAACGATACATTGTATCATTTAGCAAACCCTCATTTACCTTTTGGTGGTGTCGGTCAAAGTGGAATCGGTGCCTATCATGGAAAAGCAAGTTTTGACACATTTTCACATGAAAAAAGCGTTCTAAAACAGACGAATGTTTTTGACATTCCAGTCCGCTATCCAGGCAGTAAGCTAACAGAAAGCATTGCAAAAAAGTTGTTTCGTTAATAATAAAAATAAAACATCCTCCTATGCAACATTCGTGGCATTGTATGAGGATGTTTTATTTCTTATGTTTATAGTCATCTAAAAAATCTTTTTGGAAACTCGTTCGCAATAACTTATTTTTAGCTTGTTTTTCTTCGTTATCTAAGGAAATAAATAAATTTTCTCCAAACTTCTTCTCAAGTTGTTGAATGGTTTCATTTACTCTATTTTCCTTTTCATCTTGTTCATACGAAAACAAGCTTAATTGTTTTACGACATGTTGCTTTTCAAGTAAATCTTGTACCGTCACTCCTAATAAGCGTACCGGTTCTTTGTTCCAATGTAATTGAAATAACTCATCGATTACAAGCATAATTTCCTCTTTCGTATCAATATAAAAAGGCAATTTTTTACTACGTGTCATCGTTTTTCGATCTTTATCACGAATCATCAGTTGCACTGTTTTACCTTTTAATTCTCGACGCTGCAATCTTTCTTCTACCCGCATTGCAAGTTGATGAAGCAATTGTTTTAATTGTTGCTCCTCATCAGAATCATATGGCAAAGTTTGTGAATTTCCGATACTTTTAAAATCATGAATCGAATCGGGATCAACATGTCTTGGGTCAACGCCATTTGCTCGATTTTTCAATCGTTCTCCATTAATGCCTAGTAACTGGCTTAATATATAATCATCTGCTAATGCTAAATCACCGATCGTATGAATTTCAATTTTATGCAATTTTTCTGCCGTTTTTTTCCCAACCCCATACATTTTATCAATAGGAAGCGGCCATAATTTTTCTTGTAAATCGCGAATTCTTAAAACCGTTATGCCTAAAGGCTTTTTCATATCTGAAGCGGTTTTTGCCAAAAATTTATTCGGTCCTATCCCAATGCTTGATGGAATATGTAATTCATGTAAAATACGCTGTTGTATTTGTTTGGCAAGTTCAAGTGGATGTATTGCGTGATCTGTTACATCCATATACCCTTCATCAATAGACACTGGTTCAATAAAAGGAGTAACTTCATATAACATATTAAAAATTTTAGCTGACATTTCTCGGTACCGTTCAAAATTTGGTCGTAAAACGATTAAATTTGGACATAGTTTTCTTGCTTCCCATAATGCCATCGTCGTTTTCACACCTTTAGCACGTGCTTCATAACTACTTGTAACGATAATACCTTTTCGTTCTTCTGGATTTCCAGCAATAGCGATAGGTTTACCTTTTAATGATGGATTATGAGCAATTTCAACCGATGCGTAAAAACTATTCATGTCAATATGAAAAATAACCCGGTGCCTTCGTTTTTGCATGATAATCGTCCTTTGTCGTGTACTTACTATTATTTTAGCGAATATCGAAATAATCGTCCAATATCCGTTCATACGAACATAGTAATAGCACCTTCTTCATCCGTGCATATTTAAGTCTTACATGTTTATATACTATGAGGCACATGTTATTTTAACATACATATAAAAACACTTTCTTTTATCCATCAAAATAAAAGAAAGTGTTTTAAGTATTAACGTTCTGCTACATGTTTCATAATGTGTAAAATATACGTTGTTAATTTTTCTAATTGTTCTACCGGAATACGTTCCTTCGTCGTATGAATAAATTCATACCCTACAGATAAATTACCTGTTGGAATGCCATGGCCATTAAAAATATTCGCATCACTACCGCCACCGCTTTGCACCATTGCAAATGGTAGTTCTAATGATGATGCTACAGACTTGGCAACTTGAACAACCTCATTATTTTCTTCCATTTGGAATCCCGGATACACTTGTTCAATTGATACTTCTACATCTCCACCTAATGCTGCAACCGTTGTTTGAAAGGCTTCTTCCATTTGTGCTGTAATCGATTCTAATTTTTCGCCATTTAAAGATCTTGCTTCAGCAACAATTTCCGCATAATCGACAACGACATTTGTTTGGGTTTCTTTACCGCCTTTAAAATAACCAATGTTTGCTGTCGTTTCTTCATCAATTCGACCTAATTTCATTTTGGAAATTGCTTTGGCAGCTAAAGTAATGGCAGAAATTCCTTTTTCCGGTGCACCAGCGTGGGCAGATTCCCCAAATACTTTCGCTTTAAAATGTGCCTGATATGGTGCAGAAGTTACAATATTTCCGACAGGACCATCACTATCAAGCGCATAACCGAATTTAGCTTTCATTAAAGATTGATCAATTACTTTTGCACCAGCTAAACCGGATTCTTCACCTACAGTAATGACAAACTGTACCATACCATGTTTCATATTTGTTTCTTGTAAAATGCGAATCGCTTCAATCATCGCTGCAATTCCAGCCTTATCATCAGCACCTAATATCGTTGTACCATCTGAAATAACATAACCGTCTTGAATAGATGGCTTAATTCCGACACCCGGAGTTACCGTATCCATATGGCTTGTAAAGTAAATAGAATCTACCCCATCCGTATTAGCAGGTAATGTAAAGACTAAATTATTCGCTTCATGATCAATATGATCACTAGCTCGATCTTCTTCCACCTCTAAGCCAAGTGATTCAAAAATTTCTTTTAATTTTTTGGAAATAGTTGCCTCAAATTTTGTTTCCGAATCTACTTGCACTAATTCAAAAAATTGGTCTAATAATCGTTCTGTTTTAACTTGTAACACAATCATTCTCCTCAACTTTATTATAAAGGAATATTCCCGTGTTTCTTTTTCGGTCTTTCCTCATGTTTATTATACAACATTTCTAATGATTGCATTAGTTTGACACGTGTTTCACGCGGATCTATTACATCGTCTACCATACCTAAACCAGCAGCGATGTAAGGATTTGCGAATTTTTCTTTATACTCGTCAATTTTTGCTTGTCGAGTTGCTTCAGGATGTTCACTTTCTGCGATTTCACGTGCAAAAATAATATTTGCTGCTCCTTCAGGTCCCATAACTGCAATTTCAGAATTCGGCCATGCAAATACTAAATCTGCCCCAATAGACTTACTGTTTAATGCAACATAAGCTCCACCAAACGCTTTACGTACGATAACCGTAATTTTCGGAACTGTCGCCTCTGAATATGCATATAAGATTTTTGCACCGTGACGAATAATTCCACCATGTTCTTGCTTAATCCCAGGGAAAAATCCAGTTACATCTTCAAATGTAATTAATGGTACATTAAACGAATCACAAAAACGGATAAAACGGGATGCTTTATCACTGGAATCAATATCAATTCCACCCGCCATATATTTTGGTTGGTTACAAATTAACCCTACAGATTGGCCGTTAATACGAGCAAAACCGACCACGATATTTTTTGCGAAATCTTTATGAATTTCAAAAAAGCTTCCTTCATCAACAATTTCATTGACAACTTTTTTAATATCGTAAGGTCTCGTCGTATCATATGGAACGATTTCTAATAATTCGCTACGATAATGATCATCTTCTTTTTTCTCATATTCCATTACTGGTGGTTTATGTTCATTACTGTCAGGTAAGTAACTTAATAATTGCTTCACATAATCTAATGCTTCTTCCTCTGTTTTCGCACTTAAATGAGCATTTCCGCTTTTCGTATTATGTACATGTGCACCACCTAAGTCTTCTGCAGAAATCTGTTCACCAGTTACTGTTTCAATTACTTTCGGCCCAGTAATAAACATTTTAGATGTTTTTTCCACCATAATAATAACATCTGTAATAGCAGGAGAATATACTGCTCCACCTGCACTAGGACCCATAATAACAGAAATTTGTGGAATTACACCTGAATAGATAGAGTTTCGATAGAATATTTGACCATACCCATCTAACGATCCTACCCCTTCCTGTATACGTGCTCCACCCGAATCATTTAATCCGATAAATGGCGCACCACTTTTTGCCGCCAAATCCATCACATTCGCTATTTTTTTTGCGTGCATTTCTCCCAAAGCCCCACCAAACACTGTGAAGTCTTGTGCAAATAAATAGACTGGACGTCCATTTATTTTCCCGTATCCGGTTACAACTCCCTCACCATGTGCTTCTACCTTGTCCATTCCAAAGTCTGTTGTACGGTGTTCCATAAATGGGTTTAATTCTACAAATGAATCTTCATCTAATAAGTAGTTGATACGATCACGTGCTGTTAATTTTCCACGTTCATATTGCTTTTGAATTCGTTCATCTCCACCACCAAGTTCTACTTCTCTTCTTTTATCATACAGTTCATCAATTTTGCTATAAATATCCATATCATGTCACTCCTTTAATTATGTTTACAAAGTTCAAATAAAACTCCATTTGTTGATTTAGGATGTAAAAATGCAATTTGGCTATCATTTGCACCAGTTTTTGGTGTTTCATTAATTAGTTTGATACCGTTTTCTTTTAAATGTTGCAAACGTTCTTCAATATTATCGACCTCAATCGCGATATGGTGAATGCCTTCTCCTTTTTTTTGTAAATAAGAATAAATCGCAGAAGACTCGCTTAATGGTTCTAATAATTCAATACGTGTTTCACCAATTTTCAAAAAAGCAACCTTAACTTGTTCACTTTCAACGTTTTCCAATTTTTCAAGTTGCACACCCATTAATTCTGTGTAAAAAGGAAGCGCATTGTCTAAACTATGTACAGCAATACCTATATGTGCAATTTCCTTTGGTGCATCAAATTTCGTCATACAAAAATCCCCCATTCATCTTCAAGCTTTCCTCTATACTTGTTTATTTTACCATTTATATAAAAAATATTCCTACAATTCAATCAGTATGGATAAAGTTGAAGATAACATGTAGAGATTTTAGGTTAACTTGTATGTAAATTTTGTTTCAAAGTGTTAAAAATAGTTCATTGATGTAATATTTTTAAGATAAAATAAGAGTGTACGTTCGTGTTTGTTAGGTACTTACATTATTTAGAGTAAAATAAATAGACAACCGTAGTTTTGCGGATAGATCGTTGTTCCTTATAATGGTAAGGAAATAGGGATGGCGCATTTCTTTGACGTTTTCAAGGGATTTGTACGTCGTTATGTTATCAAACACATTTAAACAAAGTGAAAATTATCTGATGCCTTGATTAATTAAGACAATGGTTTTCAAAAAAACAATATTCCCTCTTTCACTTCTCGTCCCTATACTAACGACTTTATGCTTTACAAGCTTCTACTTTATGATACTCTATGATTACAGTAATATTTATTATATATTTAACAGATTTCATAGGAAAATTAATTTAAATAATGTTAAAATAAAGATGATTTCATTTTATGTAGATGTATCATGAACTGTCGTAGAAACGATGTTTAAATGAAAAATTTTAGCTAGATTCTGTATTGAAGGAGGATTTAACGTGTCAAACAATAAACAACAAGCTCCTAGAAGAAAATCGAAACGAGAAAGACGAATGAAAATCGTCATTTTACTAATGGTTATTGCAATGGTTCTATCTATGTTTACAGGTGCAATCGGGAGTTTCGTCTTTTAATAAAAAGAGAAAAAGACATTATTGTTTTGTCTTTTTCTCTTTTTTTATTCTCCTTGGCTTCTTCGCACGGAGCATGACATCTGATTTTTTAAATTTACTTTTTAATAATAAATATTCTTCTATTTCATGTAAAAGTTGATGTAAACTTGCCCGTGTTTCAAATTCTTCCTTCGTCGCTGGTAGTTCTTCATCATGGAAAGCTTCTCTAATTTCTTTTAATTCTTCCAAAAATAAAATAGCTGTGTTCCCAGGGTGAACAGAATTACTTAATTTCTCGAAAAATACTGCAATTCGTTCTGACACATGATCTTTTTCAGGAAGACGCGTAACTAATGGCAACATTTGTTGAAGTATTTCATATTGTTTTTTTCGCATTTTAAAATACTTATGATAAAAGTGATCATCCCGTAATAAATGATTTTCCTGATCTCGTTTCACCAATTCATCTGCTTCATCTAAAATCCGTCCAACTTCTGCAATTTCCTTTCCATCCCAGTCCATATGTTGTTCACGAATGTATAATGCGATTTCATATAAAATAATTTGAAAATTACTTTCTAAATCACGTTGTTTTTCTTGTAATTTTTTATCTAAACTTGGCATATATAAATTAACGATTAAACCGGTTCCTATTCCGATAAAGATTAATAAGAACTGCTCATACAAAAACTTCGTTTGGATAAGTCCAAAACCATATAAATTTAATGTAATAACAGTCGCCGTCATGATCCCTTGTTCAATTTTTAAAAAGACACAAGTAGGGATAAATAATGCTAGTAAAATTCCTAATGTGATTGGAGAATACCCGAGCAATTCAAACATAACAATCGAAAATAAAATAGCTAAAATACATGCAAGAAATCGATGCCAAGCACTCTCAACCGACTTTTTTCGTGATGGTTGAATACATAAAATCGTTAAAATTCCTGCAGAAGCAATATTCGTCACTCCAACAAGTTGGGCGATTGTAATGGCAATTGGTGTTGCAATGGCAGTTTTAATCGTTCGGTAACCAATTTTCACTGCATAGACTCCTTTAAGTTATTCTATGGACAAAAAGGTTAGGGCAACTGTATTGCCCTAACCTCCTCATTCCTTTATTATAATGCTTCACAATGTTCATCAAATAATGTTTGAAGACGGTTCATTACTTCGATTGGATTTGATCCTTCAATATCATGACGTTCTAACATCGTTACAATTTTTCCGTCTTTTAAAAATGCCATCGATGGAGACGAAGGTGGATATCCTTCAAAATACGTACGCGCATGTTCTGTTGCTTCACGATCTTGTCCAGCAAAAACTGTTACTAAATGATCCGGGCGCTTATCATAATGAATTGCGTTTGCTGCCGCTGGTCTTGCAACTCCACCAGCACAACCACATACGGAGTTAACTAATACTAAAGTAGTACCTTCTCTTTTAAAAGCTGCATCTACTTCTTCAGGAGTAGTTAATTCCTCATAACCTGCGTCCACCATATCTTCTCTTGCAACTCTTACTACATCTATCATAAAATCATCAAAGCTCATTATAAAGACCTTCTTTCTATCTAAATTTACTTATAATTTTAACAACTATTTCCGAGAATATCAATCTAAAGCGATTACTAGATCAAGCTTGTATTCTCGTCTATACTCTCTAATGTTTGCTTCACATGTTGTAAAAACCTACCTGCTACAAGTCCATCTAATACACGGTGATCAAGAGAGAGGGACAAGTTCACAATATCTCTAGCAGCAAACATATCATCAATGATAACTGGTCGTTTTACAATCGATTCCACTTGTAAAATTGCAACCTGTGGATGGTTGATAATGCCCATTGATGAAACAGAACCAAATGTTCCTGTATTATTCACAGTGAATGTACCATTAGTCATATCATTTTGTGTAAGTTGATTTGTTTTTGCTTTATTTGCAAGTTCTTGAACCGACTTTGCTAAGCCTTTTACTGTCTTCTCATCAGCATTTTGAATAACAGGTACGTATAATTCATTTTCATTTGCAACTGCAATCGAAATATTTACATCTCTATGTTGAACTATTTTCTTTCTTTGCCATGTACTATTTAATATTGGATATGCTTGCAATGCTTGTGCAACTGCATAAATAAAGAAAGGAAAATATGTTAAATTAAATCCTTCTCTATCTTTAAATGATTGCTTGACACTATTTCGGTATTTCACAAGGTTTGTAACATCGACTTCTACTGTCATCCAAGCGTGAGGGATTTCGGTTGTCGATAGTACCATTTTATCTGCAATTGCTTTTCTAACGCCTGTTAACTCATATCCTTCCTCATAGTTTTGCGTTGCCTGAGGTTGAACAACAGGTTTGCTCGTTCTTTCTTCTGTTTGCGTAGTACCTTCTGTTACAGAAGATTTTCGATGTTGAATATATTTTTGGATATCTTTACGAGTAATTCTTCCACCAATTCCTGTTCCTGTTACATCGTCAAGATGAATACCATGTTGTTGAGATAGGGATAAAACAGCGGGTGAATATCGATGACTCATCGATACTTCATTCGTTGTTTCTACCACTGCCTCTCCTATGTCGCTTTTCTCTTTGGCAGAATTTGATTCCTCTGTCGTTTCATCTTTATCAGTTTCTATATAACAAATTAATTCGTCAACTTCTATCGTTTCTCCTTCTTGAACGATTATTTCTTTAATTGTTCCAGTATAAGAAGAAGGAATTTCTGCATTTACTTTATCTGTCATTACTTCTGCGATCGGGTCATATTCATTCACATGTTCCCCGACTTTCACTAACCATGTCGTAATTGTACCTTCATTTACACTTTCACCTAATTTAGGCATGACAATTTTTTCGATGGACATGATTTCCCTCCTATTCCATTCACCAAACTAAAATCGTACTAATTGTTTAATTTCTTCTTCGATTTTATCTTCAGTCACTAAAAACTCTCTCTCTAAAGGTTGTGCATATGGCATCGTCGGTACATCCGGTGCAGCTAAACGTTTCACTGGAGCATCTAAGTCAAATAAACAATATTCCGCAATGATTGCGCTCACTTCACCAATGATACTACCTTCTTTATTATCTTCTGTAATAAGTAACACTTTTCCAGTCTTTTTAGCAGCTTCAATAATTGCCTCTTGATCTAATGGATAAATCGTTCGTAAGTCTAAAAGATGAACACTCACGCCTTCTTTTTCCAACTTTGTTGCAATTTTTTCAGTAATAGAGACATTGATGCCATACGTTATAACTGTTACGTCTTCCCCTTCACGTTTGATTGCTGCTTTACCAATAGGAATAACCTCATCTTCCTCGGTCGGTATATTTTCTTTTAATAAACGATATGCTCGTTTATGTTCGAAAAATAATACTGGGTCATTATCTCGAATTGCCGCTTTTAACAGACCTCTTGCATCCCTTGGAGAAGAAGGAACAACGACTTTTAATCCAGGTGTACTATTAAATATTGCTTCCACGGATTGTGAATGATAAAGTGCTCCACTTACACCTCCACCAAACGGTGCGCGAATCGTTATTGGACAGTTCCAATCATTGTTCGAGCGGTATCGTATTTTTGCTGCTTCTGAAATGATTTGGTTTACTGCCGGAAAAATAAAATCTGCAAATTGAATTTCCGCAATTGGTCGCATCCCATACATTGCTGCCCCGACACCTACTCCGACGATTGCTGATTCCGCAAGTGGTGCATCAATTACACGATCTTCTCCAAATTTATCGTATAAACCATCTGTCGCTCGAAATACGCCACCTTTAATCCCGACGTCTTCTCCGACAACAAAAACATTCTCATCCCGCGTCATTTCCTCTTCCATTGCTAATGTAATTGCTTGAATATAATTTAATTCGGTCATTGTTTCCCCTCCTTACTGTTCATATACGTAGTCTGTTAATGATGTAACAGGCGCAAATGGTGCATTTTCTGCATATTTTGTCGCTTCATTAATTTCATTTTGAATGGTTTCTACTATATTCGTTTCTATTGTATCTGTTAAAATTCCACATGACTTTAAATAATCTGCAAACTTCACGATACAATCATTTTTTCTATCTGCTTCTTTTTCTTCTTTCGTACGGTATGCTGCATCATTATCATCACTAGAATGTGCTGTTAGACGTACTGTTTCCGCTTCAATCAATGATGGACCTTCCCCATTCATAGCACGTTCCCTAGCTTCTTTTATCACTTTAAATACTTGTAATGGATCAGTTCCATCAATTTTTTCCCCGTACATACCGTAAGACTTCGCACGTATCGCAACCGTTTCACTTGCAACTTGTTTGTCATAAGGAACAGAGATTGCTAACTTATTATTTTCAACAAGTGTAATAATAGGTAATTTATGCACACCTGCGAAATTTAACCCTTCATGAAAATCTCCTTGGTTTGTAGACCCTTCTCCAAGTGTCGTTAATGTAACGAACGACTCTTTCTTCATTTTTGCTGCCAAAGCAAAACCGACTGCGTGTGGTACTTGAGTCGTAACAGGAGATGAACCTGTAATAATTCGATGTTTTCTACTACCAAAATGACCTGGCATTTGACGCCCCCCTGAATTAGGGTCCTCCTCTTTGGCGAAGGCTGATAACATCATATCTTTTGCTGTTAAACCAAATGAAAGCACAACTCCAAAATCACGATAATATGGAGCGATATAATCAACTTCACGATCTAAAGCAAAAGCTGCTCCAACTTGTGTCGCTTCTTGACCTTGACATGAAATAACGAAAGGAATTTTTCCAGCTCTATTTAATAACCACATTCGTTCATCTAATTTACGAGCTAACAACATTTTTTTATACATATCTAATACATCTTCATCCGTTAAACCTAAATGAACATGTTCATTTTCAACTGTTTTCATTTTAATCCTCCTCTATAAATGTATTGGTTTTCCATCAGCTTCTAATGCTACTTCTGTGAAAACTTCTGATAAGGATGGATGTGGTCTGATAACGTTTTGAAATTCAAACGTTGAAGCATCCAGTAGTTTTGCTAAACTTCCTTCTGAAATCATATCTGTCGCTTGTGGTCCTACAAGATGGATGCCTAAAATATCGTCTGTTTCTTTATCAGAAATTAATTTAATAAACCCTTCCGTTTCCCCTTTAATAAGTGCTTTACCATTTGCTTGATATGGAAAACGTCCAATTTTTACGTCATACCCAGCATTTCTCGCATCTTCTTCCGTTAAACCAATCGCACCGACTTCTGGAAAACTATAAATACAACGAGGTACATTCAGTTCTTGCATTATATGTGGCTGTTCCTTCAACATATGTTCTACCGCTACCATTCCTTCGGCAGATGCAACATGTGCTAATTGTAAGCCGCCAATACAATCTCCAACTGCATATATATGGCTTTCCTCTGTTTGAAAATATTCATTCGTTTGGATGTTCCCGTGTTCTAGTTTAATATTTGTATTTTCTAAACCAATATCATCTGTATTTGCTTTTCTTCCAACAGACAGTAACACTTTATCAACCGTCAGCTGTTTGGACGTTTCATCTATATACGTAATCGTAATATTATTTGCTTCTTCATCAATGGAATAACTATCTATCGTGCAATTCGTTTCAAAATCTACTCCACGCTTTTCAAGTGCTCGTTGTACATGTGTACGAATTTCCTTATCTTCCGTCATCAAAATATGGTCAGCTGTTTCAAAAACAGTTACCTGAACACCGATATCTTGTAATAATGATGCCCATTCTATACCTATTACACCCCCACCAATGATCGCAACAGAAGTAGGAATTTCTTCTAGTTGCAAAATATGATCTGAATGTACGATATAAGTTCCATCCACTGGTAATGTAGCAATTTCCTTAGGTTGTGATCCGGTTGCAATGATAATATATTTCGGAATTAACATCGTGTTTTCTTCATTTTCACCATGTTCGATAGAAATCGTTCCAGGAAGTGGAGAGAAAATACTTGGTCCTAAAATTCTTCCTTTTCCTTTATAAATAGAAATATTGCCTTTTTTCAGTAGCGCTTGCACACCAGCATATAGTTTTTCTACTATTTCTGTTTTCCTTTTTTGTGCAATATCTAACTGAAACGACACATCTTCAATATTCACACCGAATTGTGCCGCCTCTTTCGTTTCCCGATAAACATTAGCAGACTGTAATAATGCTTTTGAAGGAATACAACCTTTGTGTAAACAAGTTCCCCCAACTTTGTCTTGTTCAACAATGGCCACAGACATGCCTGATTGTGCTGCTTTAATTGCAGCAACATAGCCACCTGTTCCTCCACCTAAAATAACTAGGTCATATTCTTTTGACATAAACATACTCCTTCTATTCAAAATATCGCTTTGGTTGTTCTAAACCTTGTAATACACGTAAAGTTCCAGATTGTAAGGCGACTAAGTCATAATCTCCTGGAAAGACATGTATATCCGCTATCCATTGGACATTTTTTGAAATGGATGCTACAAGTTCATTAACATGTGATAATTGACCTGTTAATACAATGCCATCGACTTTCCCGCGTAATACAGTGGACATTGCACCTATTTCTTTTGCGATTTGGTATGCCATCGCTTCGACATAGAACAATGTTTGTGCTTCTTGTTTTTCTATCGCACTTAATAATTGATCCAATGAATCGATCCGTAAATATCCTTTTAATCCACTTTCAAAAGTTACTTGATGAATAAATGAAGCTTCATCACACTCCTTTGAAAATGCTACATGAAGTACATCTTCTGTAGGTATGGAACCTGCCCTCTCTAAGGAAAAAGGGCCTTCACCATGCAATCCATTATTCACATCCACTACTTTACCTTCTTGATGAGCACCTATAGTAATCCCGTTTCCCAAGTGGGCAACGATAAAATTTGCTTTCTCATACCGAACAGACAATTCCTCTGCCGCAAGCCGTGCTACAGCTTTATGATTTAAGGCATGAAAAACACTTTTTCTTTCAACAAAAGGGGCACCAGATATACGTGCCATATTTTCTAGCTCATCGACAACTGGTGGGTCGACAATGAATGCATGTAAATTTAAATCTGCGGCGATGGAATAGGCGATTAAACCACCTAAATTCGAAATATGTTTTCCGTTATAATTATTTTTTAAATCTGCATACATTTGCTCATTTACAATGTATGTTCCACCTTCCACCGCTCGAATTAATCCGCCGGTCGTTGTGATCGCATCTAATTTTGATAAGTTAATACCTACATCGATAAGCAGTTGTGTAATAGCCTTTTTTCGTAATTCTACCTGATCTTCTATTCGATCATTTGGAGTGGAGTGATGAATAATTGTCTCCTTCAAAATACAAATATCTTGTAAATAGACTGCAATAATCGTTGACGTTGGTTTCGGTATCATAATTAATGTTCTACTTCTTTTTTGCACAACAACGCCCCATCTCTGTTAGTAACTTAAAATATTTTTGTTTTTCGGTAAAAACTGCCCGCGTGCCTTTTGCATCGCTTGGATCCGTTCTTCTGCGATTTTATCCGCCGCTTTATATGTTGGAATATTTTCATTTTTCGACTTTTCAAAAACAGCTGTAAGCACATGATAAATATTTTCTACTTTGTTTAATACACGTTTTTCATCATAACCTTCTAACTCATCTGCAACATTTATGACCCCGCCTGAGTTAATTACATAATCTGGTGCATAGATAATATTTTTTTCATGTAATATTTCACCATGACGTGCTTCCGCTAATTGATTATTCGCACTACCGGCAATTACTTTTGCTTTTAATCTCTTAATCGTATCATCATTGATTGTGCCACCTAAAGCGCACGGTGCATAAATATCACAATCCACATCATAAATAGCTTCTGGTGCAACTGCTTCTGCACCAAAATCTTTCACTGCTCGTTCCACTTGTGCTTCATTTATATCTGTAACGATTAATTGTGCACCTTCCTCATGTAAATAATTACATAATGCATAAGCAACATGACCGACACCTTGAACTGCAATTCTTTTTCCCTGTAAACTATCCGAATTAAACGCAGCAAGTGCAGCGGCCTTCATTCCCTTATAAATACCTAATGCGGTTACTGGTGATGGATCACCGACACCTCCTGAAGATGTTCCACAAACATAATTTGTTTCCATATGAATATAATCCATATCTTGTTCCGTCGTTCCAACATCTTCCGCCGTAATATAACGGCCATTTAAACTTTCTACATATCTTCCGAATGCACGAAACACGCTTTCAGATTTATCCTTACTTGGGTCTCCTATAATGACTGCTTTTCCTCCACCGATATTTAATCCAGCTGCTGCATTTTTATACGTCATTCCTTTAGCAAGCCGAAGCACATCTTCTAGTGCTTCCTCTTCTGAAGTGTAATTCCACATTCTCGTACCACCTAATGCTGGTCCGAGTGTTGTATCATGAATTGCAATAATCGCCTTTAAATTACTGCTTTTCTCATAACAAAAGATTACTTGCTCATAACCGTCCTGTTCCATTGCTTTAAACATAGCCATCGTTTTACCCCTTTTCTTTATTATATATGCAATTATCGTACCAACTTTTTAACATAGACCGATCAATGACTTCATCCCATGCAATATGCAAATATTTGCAAAACACGCAAATTATTGCATGAATAAACGTGCTAAATTTTAATCAATACCATATTTTTCCAATTTATAATATAAGTTTCGTACAGAAATGTTTAATTGTTTCGCAGTATTCGTTTTATGAAAATCATTGTTTTTATATACATTGTAAATATATTCTCTTTCAAACTGTTCTGTTGCAGCTTGTAGTGAAATATGATCTTCTACTTGGAACTGTGTTTGTTGTTTATCCGTTTCTAATTCTAGCATCGGTAAATGTGTATACAATATTTCTTCTTCCGATATATCCATAAAGATAATCGCACGACTTATCACATTTTCTAGTTCCCTTACATTTCCTGGCCAACTATATTGCTTCAACTTTTTCATTGCTACAGCAGAAATAGATTGCACATTTCGACCGTATTGTTGGTTCACTTTCTCAATCATATAATGAACTAATTGATGCATATCATCCATCCTGTCGCGTAATGGTGGTATGAAAATAGGCAAACGATTTAGTCTGTAATATAAATCTTCCCTAAATTTTTTATTTGTAATCGCTTTTTCTAAATTTACATTTGTTGCAGTAATGATCCGAATGTCTAGTGGAATGGCGGTTGTGCCTCCAACCTTTGTAATTTCTTTCTCTTGCAACACTCGTAAAATTTTCGCCTGCATATGAAGCGATAAATCACCTATCTCATCTAAAAAAATCGTGCCGTAATTCGCTTCTTCAAACAAGCCTTTTTTACCACCACGTTTTGCTCCAGTAAATGCACCATCCTCATAACCAAATAATTCACTCTCTAGCACCGACTCAGCAATAGCTGCGCAATTTACACGAATAAACTTGCAATGCCTTCGATCACTTGCATTGTGAATAGCATGAGCAAACAATTCTTTTCCTGTACCTGATTCTCCTCTTAACAAAACGGTCGCATGTGTGTTTGCTGCAATCTTCGCTTGTTCAATGGAAAGTTTCATTTCTTGGGATGTTCCGATAATATCTTCAAATGTATACGTCGCCTCTAAACTACGTATAATTTGTTTGACACGATTTAATTCATTTGTTAATTCATGTATGACAGACATATCATGAATGACAGCGACACTTCCCTTTAATTTTCCTTGAACGATGATCGGCGCAACATTGACGACAACTTCTTTTTTATTCGGACCAACAAACAGCTTGGCACCTCGAATTGGTCGACGATTTTTCAAAACTTTCATATGCACACTTTCCCCTTCTGAAATATCAACAGAAGCTGGTTGTCCAATAACGTCTTTTTCCGTTAATCCTGTTATTTTTGTATATGCAGGATTGATCATTAATCCAATTCCATTTTCATCTACGACACTAATCGCTTCGTCTGAAGAATAAATAATTGCCTCTAGCATCGATTTAATTTCTTTTAAGTCCGTATTTTCTTCTGCAATTTCTTTCAATTGTTTTGCATCTTTAAATACAGCAAATGCCCCAACTAATTGATTTGAGCTATTCCGAAGCGGCATCCGTGTTGTAATAATTTCTCTATTATTTTGTAGAGTTAACTTTTTATGTAATTCAATTTCTTGTCTATGTAACACTTCATGTAATTTACTATTTGGAATCACATCTAAAATATGAGCACCAATCGGATTGTTCTTCCATCCAATCATTTCTTTTGCCGCTTTATTCATCATTTGAATATTATTATCGATATTGATAAAAATAATCCCATCTTGAATATGGTTTAAAAGAAGTTCTATATGCATCATATGCAGTTTTTTTTCATTTAAAATTGGGCGAAACGCCATTAATGTATCCTTTTGTATAAGCATTGCATCTTCTCTTTTATGTTGCCGTAATATCGACAATGCTTCCGGATCTCCGACTGCATCTAAAATATAATCAAAATGGACGAATAATTCATTTGCAACATAATGATCAAATGTATTCTCATCCAAGACTACACCATGCATATTCGGTAATTTATCAATAAAACTTGCAAAATCTTGACCTAATTTATTTGTACCATTGATTAAAATTTCATGCATGACAGTCACCACCTTGAAAAAAATTGCAAGAAGCGTACCTTAATCATAATAGAACTTACGTATAATAACAAGAACTATTCCTTTACATTTTAATAAACAGAGAAGATTTGTTATAATGATAATATTCTATCTAGAAAAAGGGGAAGAAAATGGTAAGATTTATCGCTGCAGCAATTTTGTTTATTCCTGGTATTCTTGGAGCGTTTGGAATTAAACTTATGCGTGATGCAGTTTTTAATGAAGTATATGCATTATTAGTAAATGAAGGCATTCAGTTTGTTGTTGGATTAATTTTATTTTTATTCGGTTTAGCTTTCATTGGCGGATTCATTTATCATCGTGACAAAAAACGAAATTTATTAAAAGAAAAAGAATATACGGAGAAATAACAAAGAAGGAGACCAATTAATGATGAAAGTAGCAAAATTCGGTGGTAGTTCATTAGCAAATGCAACACAATTTAAAAAAGTAGCAAATATTGTAATGGATGATGCAGAACGTAAGTTTATTGTCGTTTCTGCACCTGGAAAAAGACATGATAAAGATTATAAAGTAACAGATTTATTAATTAGTTTAGGAAATGCATTTTACAATAAAGATAAATATAAATCATATTACATTACGATTATCGATCGATTTACAAAAATCATTAATGAATTAAATGTTGATGATGCATTGGTCGAAGAAATTAAAGCGAAAATTGATGCAACATTAGATGCTTCTCTGTCTTATGAAGATTTAATGAATCAAATTAAAGCATTAGGAGAAGATAGTTCGGCAAAAATTTTAAGTGCATATTTACAAACATTAGGTGTGAATGCACATTACGTAAACCCGAAAGATGCTGGAATTATCGTCAAAAATGATCCACATGGTGCTCAATTGCTGAAGGATAGTTATGAAAAAATTTATACTTTACGTGAGAAAGATGGCGTTTTAGTAATCCCAGGATTCTTTGGCTTCACAAAAGACGGACAATTGGCAACATTCTCACGAGGAGGATCTGATATTACTGGGGCAATTGTTTCAGCAGGCGTGGAGGCAACATTATATGAAAACTTTACTGATGTTGATTCCGTTTATGCGGTGAATCCATCCATTGTGGAAAATCCACATGAAATTAAACAACTTACATATCGTGAAATGCGCGAGTTATCTTATGCCGGATTTTCCGTATTCCATGATGAAGCTTTAATACCTGCATTTAATGCACGTATCCCTGTTTGTATTAAAAATACGAATAATCCATCTGCTCCAGGAACAATGATCGTTGCAGATCGTGAAATAGATGATAAATGTGTCGTCGGAATTGCAAGTGACACTGGATTCTCAAGTTTATATGTAAGTAAATTTTTAATGAACCGTGAAATCGGGTTTGGACGAAAGTTATTTCAAATTCTCGAAAACGAACAAGTATCATTCGAGCACTCTCCTTCTGGGATTGATGATATGTCCATTATTATTCGGGACAGTCAATTAACAGAGGAAAAAGAACAAAAAATTGTCAAACGTATTTATGATGAATTACATGCTGATTTTGTTGCATTTCATCGTGATTTAGCTTTAATTATGGTTGTTGGTGAAGGAATGAACGAAGCAATTGGTATGGCACAAACAGCAACAACTGCCTTAGGCGAAGCCAATGTAAACTTAGAAATGATCAACCAAGGTTCTTCTGAAGTTTCTATGATGTTCGGAATTAAAGCAAATGACCTACACCGAGCAATTAAAGCGTTATATAGGGCTTACTTCGAATAATATATAAAGACAATAAAATAAACACGAATAATTGATTTTGGATAAATGTGATATTCATGTACTAAGTCATTTACATAAGTAAAGCTTTGTCAACAGGGATAACCTCATACGCCCCCCTGTTTGACTTTGCCTTTTGCGATTCACTCACCTGAAAAAATGTGAACGTGTATCATCTGACGTTAATTTATGTACATTATCTTTCATTTCCCTTAGTCATTATTCGTGTTTTTATTTACTTCCCATCCTTATTGTTTTATGAATAAGAATGATCAAGAAACAATGATGAAGTTATAACTGGATAAAATAAGCTTTTAAATTTTTTCCATTCATATAATACATGTAAAATAAAAGTGCATAATAATCATTTCGTGAGCAGAAAATAATCAACCCACTTTCGCATTTAACCTTAACCTGTCAGCTAGCATGGCGATAAATTCGGAGTTGGTTTTTTATTGTGAGAGTTTAACATTGTGGTAATAAGACTTTAACTAAATTAAATCTCTTATTTATTGAGTTGTTTATAGGTTTACAGTCAATTGTTTATTACTCAACTGTATCTCTATTTAAAAAGAGTATAACCCGCTATGCAAAATTTTGCAAATTTATTTTACCCAAACAAAAAACACTTACAATTAAGTAAGTGTTAAATTTATTATTTATTAATAATAAATTATTTAATACCTTTTCTTAAGTTCTTCGCCAGCCCTGTAATAGAAAAACAAATTATTTTGTTCAATTTTCGCTTTACTTTTTTGCCATTGTTTATGATGATTAATTACGCCTGTACCTGTGCTAACAGCACCAGTAGCAATACTTCCTGTAGCTGTAAATAAATCCAAAACATTTCCAAGTATTAAGCCAACACAGGATGCTTGTATCCATCTCGAATTTACTAATGTATAACCTAATTCTCTTAGATATTTATTTCCCTTACATTGTTCATCTATATCTTGTATAGCTGGATTAATTTCTTTAATTATCAGTTTATTTATTTCGTATAATAAATCATCATCAGTAATATCTACTTCAATTAAGTCTGTATACTTAACAACTGCACTTCTAAAACGTATTAAGTACCTTTCTAACTCACTACGAATATCAATCACTTCATCAATCTCTGCTTTGTTGAAACTAGGTAAATTATTTAACATTGTTATTGTTAGGCTAGAATGCTTTATTTTTTCTTGTGTAGCATTTGTTACATTTAATTTCCCTTCCTTAATACCTAGGTTAACGAATTTAGATATCTTACTGTCGAACAAAGGATAATTATTATACTGCGATAAAGTTTCTTCTATACTCTTAAGATACTCCATCAAATAACTATCATCATGATGAACCCTTGATATACTTGTATTATATCTAACTAATTCTAGTCTATCTGTTTCCATTAGCTTTTCAATCGAGTTAATATCATCTATGTTAATGGAACTAAGCACACCTTTTTCAATTAATTCCCATGGTTTACTAAATTCATTATCAATTTTAAGTTTCAGTAAACCTCTTTTTCGATCATCTAAATTTTTCCTTGTTAATTCTCTATACTTTAAAATAAAAGCTTCTATATCCATAGCCATATCTGATTTCGCTAGATATGCTAGATTTCTTAAATATTGCATTTTATCTAAAAACTTCTCTTGTTTTTTATAATCTAATGCCTTATATATCAAATCAGCTTTCATACTTTTTAATGTAACATTATCACCATATAGCAAGGCTACTTTAATTAACTCAATATCTTCTTTTAAATCTAATTTACTATTAGGATGTGTACTAACAGTCATTTTAAAGTTCCCCATGAACATCACTCCTTATAGTTCAATTAAACTATAAGAAACAATTTTATTCAACAGGACACGAAAAGCACCGAAAGTTAATTGAGTGCTTTTGGCTAATATTTAATATATAGAATACCATTTACCTTTTTTGTATTTAAATTTAGGTTCATCTAAATATAGCTCAAGAAAAAGGTTTCTAATATCTTTATCTGTTTCCTTATCAGTATAGTGTTCAAACTCAGCACCGATCGTACTACCAGATCTGAACACCCCACCTAACATTTCAGCTACATCTGTCTCAAACTCTGATTTTGTAACTTTTATTCCTCTTTTAAATCTATCCGCCCAGAATCTAACTATATCTTCAAACGTTTCCTTTTCACTCACAACCTCATCCCCTTATAATTTTATAGTATAATTGACTCACTACTATTAAACTATAAGAAGTCAAAACAATCAATCTATTATGTATTTGCTTATCATCAAAAGTATCACAATTTCCCTTTCATCCTGTGTTGAAGACCCCATAAACTTCGTATTTTACATTTTCATTATAACTTAAGATATCAAAGATTTTCTTATGAGTGTCACCATCATCTATTTTAATTCTGGATTTAATATCAAATTGTAAAATACTATCTTCATAACGTCTTGAATTATTGATCAGCACTGCAATACAATTTAATTTGTTATTTAATAGTTTGATAAGATTTTCTACTTTAATCTTTTCGTATTCTTTAATCCTTATTTGAAATGTTGCATTCCTATAAGTTACTGAATCTAAGAAAACATCGTCATTTGACTTTGCTTCTTTTTTGTTAAAAATAAACTTAATTAATTTACCAAATACACCCTTAAACCACCCTGTAAGCCATCCTATTATTGATAAAATTATGCTACCAACTACTGTTGTAATGAGAAGCACTGTATCAATTGAATTAAATAATTCTGACATTTTACTTATATCACCTCATAGCTATATTAACATACAAGAGGTTAATATTAACGAGTAAAAGACAAAATAAAAACCCAGACAATTAAGTCTAGGTTTAATAAATCTTTATTTAGTTTACAAGCAAAGCGTCAGAAATATGATAACCGCCGAATTCTAATGAGTATGCACAGTCTTCAATTTGAGCGAAATTCATATTATCTAATGCACTTTTCATATTATCTACAACATTTTGAAGCTCATCTACACCCTCAATAGCCAATGAGTGTTTCCCACTCTCTTCTGCTGGAGTGTTTAAATCTCTTATTCTGTCCATGCAATCTGACATACTATCAATAGTAGAATTAAAGTACATAGACCATTCTTCATCATGTATTACATCATTATTAAATGTGAATTCATCGTATAGGAAGTTTATATCACTTAAATATACAATCATTTCTTCTAAAGTATAATCTAATTCTCCAAGGTTGTACTGAGAAGATTCCTTAGCGTCGTTATCCAGAGTAGATGATTCTGATCCTGTATCTAAATCATCGTTAGAGCTTGACTCTTTTGGATTATAAAAAGTCTTATCGCTTGTGTCATCTGATTTAGTCATATCAACATCTTCGTTATAGACTATTTCTTCATTTGCTTCATCGTTTGATTCATTGTTTTTATCATCGAATACAGTGTTATCTGAAAAACCAGACATTATTTTTACAATTACAGCCACAACTAATACGAGTGTCATTACTGTGGAAAATACTTTGATTTTTGTCTCTCTATCCATTTCGTTATTCCTCTCACAATTTTAATATACTATCAATGTAATCTTCGTTTTCGTCGCTTTTTTATTTAAACACCCCCGAAAATAATAAGCAAAAAATAACAAAGCAAATTATATAGCTTATAACTCCTATTCCAGCTTCAATTAATTCTTCCTTTTCGTATTCGTATTCTGATAACCCTCTTTCCTCTGTAAACTTGCCTTTCTTAGTAATTTCAACATAAGTTCCATCTGCTCTCTTCTCAACTTTCTTTTAGCTATTATAATCAGCTACTGCACTATGCAATTGTAATCATTACTATTTAACTACAAACAGAGTGAATAATCAACTAAACTAGTGTCATATAACTATTAATCCTGTCGTTCGCAATATTATAATAATCTTTATCCATCTCAAACCCTATGAAATCTCTATTCGTATTTATACATGCTACTGCTGTGCTTCCACTACCTATAAACGGGTCAAGCACAACATCACCTTTATCACTACTTTTATTAATCAGTAGCTCCAATAACTCCACAGGTTTTTGATGACTATGCAACAAACCATTTCCTGCAATTCTATCAAACTGCAATATATCTGAGTGTCTTTTTCTACCATCAACTTTATTCAACTCTCGTCTACCTTTATGAGCGAACAAAATACACTCATATTGTCCAGCATAAGCACCTTTTAAATCACCCATTGACCAATTATTCTTCATCCAGATAATATTATTTTTAACATTAAAACCAACTTCTTCTAACATGGGCTTTTGCTCATCTACCTTATCCCATCGAGTAAACCAGTATAAATGACTGTTATCCTTTAGTACTCTATGTAATTGAATTGCGACATCTTCTAATAAATCAATATTATCTTTGTCGTTCAGTATTCCGTTCACACTTTTCAGATTACTTTTTGTACGATAATTACTATTAAAATTAATGCCATATGGTGGATCGACTACCGCTAAATCAATAATATTATCTTTTATTCGTTGCATACCAATTATGCAATCTTCGTTGTAAATTTTATTTAATTCAATCATGCAATCAATCCAAACTCTTTCAAGTCTTCTTTTACTTTATCCAGTTGATTAATCAATTCTTTTTCTTTATTACTCAATTGCACACTTTTATAGGTTACCTCGTTCACGATTTTTTCAATTGTCGAATAAGTTCTCTCAAACTTTTTACTATAATAATTACAGAAATCGTTTTGCTTATATTGGCTTTGACTTGTAAAACTTCCTTTACCAATCTCAAATATCTCACATCGTTTTTAGATAAACGTTTCGCATTTGATTCACTCATCTTTTTCCGAACAACATCGCAAAACTGCTCAGTATGTCTAATCAAACGTAAGTTATCAATACTATTATCATGCTTAACACCATTAACATGATCAATTTCCAATCTAAACCGCATCCATGATTTAGGTTTAACCTGCTTATGCGCCGACATCATAACTTGATGGATTGAGATTGCTGTTGATTTCTTCTGATCATTAATCAAAGTTGAATACACATATCCAAACCTCTTATTCGGCTTGGGATTTAACCATCTATTCGCTTTGATACTAAACACCTTTCCTCGTTCTAAATCAGCCATATATTGACTAAAGTTTGGAATGGCAGTTAATTCATGTACTCCAGCATCATCAATAATTTCAATTAATTCAAACGTGCCATCTGCATTCTTTTGATAAACCTTATCTACACATTTACCGTTGACCCTATCCTCCACTATTACCTTTACATCTTTTCCGATTTCCTCTTCAAATCCATTTAAAATACTATTAATCATAATCTTACATCGTCCTTTTCCACTTTTTTTGTTTAAAATAAAAAATAGCTCAGTCCTCGTGAGGATCATGAGCTTGTTCGATTCATATACTTTGAAAAAATACCAATCCATAATTTAAAATTGAAATCTTTGCAAAATATACAAAAATAGAGTTTTGGTATAGCTGACTCTTAAACAGTTTTTAAAAGGTTGATTTTATTAGTAAAGGTTCTTTTTATAAAAATAAAAAAGACGAATCACAGGGGATGCGACTCGTCTAAAAAGGTGGCAATTATTTAGTTTTTACGTAATGAAATCCGAGTGCTAAACCAATTAAAGCTGATAATAATTCCACTTTACCAACTCCAATGTAATTAATTCTCCCACTCTCTCTTCTACTACTATATTACAAATTTGACAACTATAATTTAAAATAATTCTGCAACTTTCTTATAACCGTCTGTATTATCTGCTAAATGAACTACATTGTCACTAAATCCATCTACAGACTTGCCCACGTTCTTAATATAATCATTAAATGCTCTAATAGTTCCCATCACAAATTGATCCTGTTGTCTTTTTGTAAACGTTACTTCTTCATAGTTTTCATACACTTTATTATTTAATATTCCAAGCAATAAAGTTCGATTTGCCTTAGTTGCATTGTCCATTAATACATCCGCAATATCTTCTTCGTAATCATTCACATTATCTTTAAAATACTGGATCGTAAACCCAAAATAATCGAATAAATCTGTTACATCAAACGTTGCAATTTTTGCATAACTATCTAAATAATCTCTTACAACGTCATACAACTCTCTATTACTATGTAATTGATTCATTATTTTCCAATTCAAAAATTCTTTCTTAACTTTATTTTTAGCTGTCGCAATTGCTTTTGTAACGGCTTGTTTACTTACTCCCAGCTCATCAGCAATCGATTGATGTGTTGCTCCTTCGATATTTGATAAATTGTAAATCTCCAACTGTCTCGATGTCAGTATCTTATCTAATCCGCCTAAACTTTTAATGTAACGCTCAAATTTATTATCAGTTCTTAAAATATTGAAATACTCATCATATGCTACATCGTCATAGTGTGTTTGCTCTGTTCCGTCTTTTGTAATATAGCTTTCTGACAACACTTGATCAACATTCTGTATTTCCGTGTTCACTTTTCTTGTAACAAAGCCAAATAATTCATCACTTGCCCAGTTAACAATTTGTGCTGGCTCAAATCTTAAATCAGCTTTATCAAATACTCGCTCATATAATCCATTTATAAAAAAGTTAAGCAAATCATTGTAACTTACAAATCCCCCATATTCCTTAATGATTCCATTGAAAATAAAATTTAAACTTTTGTCACGAAAAGTAACCTTTGTACCATTTTCTCCATCAATGCTAACAATAATAAGTTGATTTAAAGCTGTTGATTCCATACCTTTACTTTGATAATCAGCGATATAATCCTTTAATGTGATAAACCCTGTTTCTTGTACTTGCACCTTTTCTGTCTTTTTCATCCAATAAATTCTCCTTATTTTCGCCTGCGTTGCAAGCGTTCATTTATTCACTCCCATCATTTGATTTATCCCTTTTTGTTTGAAGGAGTCTCCTTTAACGAGACCCCTCTTAAATTAAATTTTACTTCGCATACTTTTTAGCTAACCATTCGGCGCCTTTTGCTGTTACAAGTGTTACATTCTGATTGCGATTATACCCTCCACGACTGATTGGCTTAACTGCTACCTCAAAGTAACCCCTATTTACAAATGATTGATAAGGTTGATTATCATTCATTAAAATTTCATCATCCCGTAATTGAGCGAATAACTTATTACGACCCCAGCCAATATTTTTGGCTACTTCGTTCATGTTCATATTATTTTTAGCTTCGATGAAATGTTCATAGGTTTTAACTTTTGGCTTATCAATTTCAATTTGTTGCTTCAATTTTTTACTCTGTTGCTCTGCTTTCTTTCTTGCCTCTTGCTCTTGTTTTAAGTTCGTTGCAAGTTGGATTAAAAAGTCTGGATTCGTTAAGGCTTGCTCAATAGTGTTTTCTGTCATATACGCTCCATGTTTTCGAATTGACGGTAGCACTTCTGACGTGATCCACTTTCTAAACTTTTTCGCTTGTGGCTTTCGACTATCTAAAACAACATCATATAATCCATCTTCATTTACGAAAGTTGTTTGTTGTTTTCCCCCTGCCGTTTGAAGGGGGTATGTTGAACATACACCCTTGCTAAGCCTTTGTTTTACTACTCTTGGAGCAACTTCTAAAACTCCGCACACGTCATTCAAGTTAAATAATGGCTCTCCACTTTTATCTAAAATAACTCTGACGTTCCCTAAATCCTCATGTTCAAATAATTGAAACTTATCATCATTTTCTTTTACATTGTCATTATCAACAACTAAACTCAGCTCTGCTTTAAAAACTTCATCATTCAACCAACTTTTGAAATGTTTAGCCTCATCATTTGCTGACATAGCAATCAAATCATAAACAGCATTTTGATTAATAAACAACGTGCTTTTGATCATCTGCTTATCTTTATCATTTAGTTGTTCCAGCACATAGTCAATGCTGTTAAAGTTAAGGATATGACATACATCCTCAGCAATTACCCAAACCTTTTCATTAATCCTAGCTGTTCTTACATCTGATAAATCATACTCGTAAATCCTTGGTAAAACCTTTGCACTGTTTCTCACTTCGAATCTCCACCTTTTTATGTTTGCTGACACGTTTTATTGCATCAGCCATTTGCCTCACTCCTTAGTTTTATTTTTATGCCCATATAAAAACTTATGATGCAATGCTAATTTTTCCAGATTTAAACCAGTCATAATTCGGAAAATAATTATTGGCATCTTGATATACTTGTCCATCGCTTCCAATAACCTTTTTATCTCTTGAATAAGCACCAACTCTTTTAATTAAAAATCCGTTTTCCTCGTCACATGCTTCATTCAGTATATCTTTTACACGTCTATCGCTTTTTAATGATAATAATTTACCCCATTGCCAAATTGCGTAAATCGCTCCAGTTGTTTCTCTTTCCCACTTTTTAACTGCACAAAACATGTAATACTGTCTTGTGTCCTTCATCGCTTTATAATGATCAAACAATACCTGCTCAAATCCACCGTTAATTTCGTTAAAAGTAATTGTTAACGCCCCATTGTTATCTTTTACATTTATAATACCTTTATTGACTAAGCTTTCCATTTGCACCATAATCTCTTTTTTATTGTCTGAAATCCTCTTTGTTGTCAGTGTTATAAATAACTTTAGTGCATCATAGGCTGTTTCAACTTCACCGTTCAAGTTTCTCTGCATGTAAAGATAAGAATAAACGTACAATTCCTTTTCATTTAATTGATATGGATTATCTTTTTCAGTGCTTGATAATGTCGTAAATAAATTGTAAACCTTAATAAAGTTTTCTTCTTTTTTTGTCATAATTTTGCATACTCCCTTTTTTGCTTATACACTTGTTCCTTATTTAATTGTTTTTATGCATTTCAATTGCCTTTTCCAGCTCATCCGTGCGATGAAATAAAAAGAATTTATTATCTGTTTGTTCATGTTTTGCACATGTTATCCATTTAAAACCTTCGTCGCTTAAGTCAAACATGAGTTTTCTATCATAACAGAAGAAAAAATCTTCACTTGTTAATGTTGTCAATTAATTTTCACCATTTTAATATTTCTTTTAACAAATCCGAATCATCTAATATAGTTATATTATACCATTTTTATGTATTATTTGCAAATTATATGGATGTGTGTTATAATAATGAATTTTGTATGTAGTTACTTACATTTCAACTTTGATTTCTTGTAAAAATAATTAAATTCATTTCAATCCTCGTCACAATTTAGTCACAACTCGTAAATGATACGCTATAAAAAACCTTCCTACTATATACAGGGATTAAGTCTCGATTTGGTACACATTTTAAAATTTACCTCTCTACTTACTACTAGGATTGAGAAATTAAATTCGACCCTATTTTTTAAATACCGTTTAAAAGGGGGTGCGCCCCGACCGCCGCCTTATACTATATATATCTCTGTATACTCTATCGTTTATTTGTAATTATAATCTTTCTGTATACTAGGTGCTTTCAGTACCGTTTTGGTACTTTTATTTCCGTATCTATGAAATTTTAGTACCATTTTGGTACTTTTATTTCTTAGCAGTAGAAATTTCAGTGCTAAAATGGTACTTTTATTTCCGACCATTTTTAAAATTTACTGGAAATAAGTGTACTTTTTAATACATAAAATTCTGATCCATCTTGAAATAAAAAAAGAGTGACATCACATCACCCTTATCAATGTATTAGTATATTATTACTTACTCTACACGCTCCCAATTCCGATTTAAGCCTTGTATTCCTGCTTCGTCTAAAGATGCTACAATGTTACGTTTTGCCATTTGTAATCCTTGTATGTATTTGCATAAATTATTTGCAGTTGTATATTTTTCTTCCCTTCTAAATTGTTTAACATCATTTTCCATTTTTCCAATTGCGATATTAATACGATCAATTGCATCATTAATGATATGTAATTCACTGTAGTTTTCTTTAATTATTTCCTCGTTTTTAACATCGATAGTTGTTGTCATTTTTTAGTTGTCTCCTTCTATATATTAATTGTAAATCCACTTGTCTTTTTTTAATATATCCAATTGGAATAATTTCATTAATCTAATCTTCACATCCAAACACTTTAAGGTGCTGAATTGCTTCGTTTATAGCTTGTTGCTTAATCATTTCCTTATTGTCGCTATGCATGAATACATTAACTGTAAGCGTGTGTGTATTTGTTTTAACAACACATTCATAATGATTCACTTGCATTGACCTTTCCTCCATATTAGAGGACTCCCCTTTAACTTAGAGTCCTCAATTTGATATTAACTTACTTTTTCACTATAATTAATTTGAGTGTTTTTATTATGCTTGTAAGGTGCGCCAACATCTTGCAAGCTTTTTTGTGCTTTTTTATCCTGTATTCGTTCAATGTGTTCTGCCAATAATCCGATCATCATTAAGCTAATAAATCCTATTATTAGAAATATCGGCATCGATAATATCGGTTGTGCTAATTCATTCATTTTTTCACCACCTTTTCGACAACTCTTTGTTGTCTAGACGTAATATAACACGACTACTTTACGTTGTCAATAGTTTTGACTATTTTTCTTAGTCAATAATGATATAATAATATGTGAGGTGATATTGAATGAAAATTAAATCGAATTTAAAACAATTATTAGATGATCGTAATATAAGCATTCGTGAATTAGAAAGACGTACAGATCTTAAATTTGAGACTCTTAGACGTTTATATCACGATGATAGTAAACAGTATCACAAAGAAACAATAGCTCGTGTATGCACTGTTTTAGATTGTAGAGTTGATGAATTATTACTGCTAGTCGATGATGACAACCCTCAATAGTGGAATAGTAATATATAGAGTAACTGCTATATGTAGTTGCTCTTTTTTTGTATTAATTTAATCAAATGTAGTTGACATGTCTTTGAGTTTTCCCCATCATCGGTAGGAAAGTATGGAAAACGGCTCTGGAGACAAAGTTGTTACCTACTTTTCAATCGAAAAAATAATCGAATGAAAGTAGATAGCAACAATCATCATCGTACAGGCTAAGTTATGGTTTCCGTGTCGTATGACTCCTGTTTAGTCAGTAGATTCCTCTACGACAAGCCTACACGCTCAAGTATCCCTTGCGGTTAGTTTATATTAGATTGCATAATAAACGTCTGTGGCTTGTCCTACGTGTCCTTAAACACATACCTCTCCTTCAACAGCACTATGGTAGCTTTCACCTTTCATCAGCGACACAAACAGGAAAATGTCATATGCTGACTAGACTTACTTATTGCATCGGCTAAGTCATAACCTTTCTCTTTGTTTTTTTATGTCGAGTTTTTGGCATACTCTCGACATGGCTTGTTACTTAAAAATTGCATCTCTTAATAAACCTTGCTATATCTCAATTTTTTTGATAATATAGAAAGTAACATTATAAGTGGCTTTAAGTGTTGAGCCTATTTAGTTTTATCGCCTTTTAGTTGTTGGTAGCAACTAAGAGGCGTTTTATTTTGCTTTATTTTAAATTGTCCAATGGACTAAATTTATTATGTTGTTGTCTTATCTCGTCTTCTGAAAAGTCTAAATACGCTTTTTGAGTGACTTCGGCACTGCTATGACCTAAAATGCGACTCAAGCTACTCCAATCACCTCCAGCTAATATATACGCTTTAGCAAAGGAGTTACGTAGCATATGCACATGTACATTTACACCTACACGATCACCTACCATCCTCAACGAACGATTCAAATTGCGTACATTGAGTTTCGTTCCTTTAATTGTTGGGAATAGGTAATCACTATCGCTAAATCTTCACGATATTTGAGCCATCTTTTTAACTCACTGCTCATTTTACGACTAAAATAAACAAATCTTTCTTTGTTATTTTTGGGATTACGAATAAGTAAAGAATTAAACTTAAAATCAATATCATTTGTTTCTAGCTCACATGACTCTGTACCACGTATTCCAGTGTCGTAAATTAACCTAATCTGAATAAATAAACGATATTCGTGGAATTTTGTAATATCCATTGCATTAAATAATTTATTTAACTCGTATGGTTCTAATTTTTCCTTTTGTTTGCGTTGTGGCTTAATGTTTTTAATATTGCGTACTGGATTTTCCAGTATTTCACGTTCATTGTATAAAAAATTAAAAAAGACTTTAATGTTCCGGGTGTAATTGGCAATAGTACTAGACGATAATTCCTGCCCTTTGTCAATCCTTCTATCTGGATAATTAATGCCCTTACTGCGTTCGTTTGCTACGACAGTGTATTTACCACGATCACGTAAATGTTGTATATACTGTCTTATGTGTCGACTTTTAACTTGTTTTACGTCATTAATGTCATGTTCATTTTTTAGATAAATTTGAAATAGTCGTAAAGTTTGTTCATAAGACGATAAAGTTTTACGTGATAAGTTTTTTGAGTCGCAATAAAGCATAAAATTATCAAGCTGAAACTAAAAATTGTCCATAAAAAAACCTCCTACTCATTGATTTAAAATCAATAAATAAGAGATTTATCATTTATTACAATATTTATATTAGTTTATAGCCTTAAAAAGCAATTTATTGCTCATTGGTATCAATGCATATATCCTCCACAAACGCTTTTAAACCAATAATCAACCCACTTTCGCATTTAACCTTAACCTGTCAGCTAGCATGGCGATAAATTCGGAGTTGGTCGGTTTTGCTTTGGCAATATTCACTGTATAACCAAACATTTCCGTAATAGAGTCGATATTTCCTCTATCCCATGCAACTTCAATTGCATGACGTATCGCCCGTTCCACCCTTGATGGAGTCGTATTGTATTTCTTTGCAATATCTGGGTATAAAATTTTTGTAATCGCACCGAGCAATTCGACATCTTCGTACACCATTTGAATTGCTTCACGGATATATAAATATCCTTTAATATGTGCTGGTACACCGATTTCGTGCATGATATTCGTAATAGTTGTCTCAATATTTTCCTTTGATACATTTTTTGTCTTTTCATTTGAAACAAGCGATTGTGTTGCATAAATATTTTCACGATTCATTATTTCACGAATCTTTGTCATTAAATGTTCGAAATCAAATGGTTTTAACATAAAATAAGAAACACCATAATTTAATGCTTGTCGCATTACCTCTTCTTGCCCAAAAGCCGTTAGCATAATCACTTTAGGTTTTTCTTCCATCGATTCATTCATCCATTTTAATACAGCCAGTCCATCTTTATGTGGCATAATAATGTCAAGTAATACAACATCTGGCTTTACACTCATTAATTTTTCGACACATTCAACTCCATCATGTGCAATACTCACTACTTCCATGTCCTCTTGTTCAGAAATATACGCGTGTAAAATATTGACCAGCTCTCGATTGTCATCGGCAACAGAAATTTTAATTTTCCCCAATCATCCACACCCCTTATAAATTGCTTTCTATATGTATTATTCGACAAGATTACATTTATTCCTTCACAAAGAAGAAAAAACTTTCTGTCCGTAGACAGAAAGTTTATGCGGCATCATTCTTCTCTTTCATTGTTAATTCAGCTTCCTCTAACATCCACTCGATATGCACACCATAACCTGATGTTGGATCG
The DNA here is from genome assembly GCF_037072005.1 of Pseudogracilibacillus sp. SO10305. NCBI lineage: Bacteria > Bacillati > Bacillota > Bacilli > Caryophanales > Bacillaceae > Pseudogracilibacillus > Pseudogracilibacillus sp. SO10305. Next base: position 95,581 of record NZ_JAXHDE010000006.1, read on the forward strand.
TTGACGAAAACATGTGTTACAGCACCAATTATTTTGCCATTTTGAATGATCGGACTTCCGCTCATTCCTTGAACAATCCCACCGGTTTTATCTAATAAGCGTTTATCAGTTACTTTTAATACAATTCCTTTCGTCGCTTTGAACGGTTGTTTTGATGCGTGTAAAATTTCCACATCAAATTTTTCTATTTTATTTTTTTCAATGACCGTCCATATTTCAGCAGGGCCTTTTTCAATTTCATGTGCAAAAGCAATGTCTAGTGGTTCTTCATTTTTTAATAAAGTATCATTTAAAGTACCATAAATTCCAAAAGGACTATTTTTTACAACATTTCCTAATTTATCTTGTTTCATTGAGAATGTTGCTTTTTTCTCACCAGGAATTCCTTTATTTCCTTTTTTAATACTCGTTACATTCGATAAAACAATTTTCCCATCATGAATGTTTACAGGTTTATTCGTCGCAGCATCATTTACTGTATGTCCTAATGCTCCATATTTTTTTGTTGTCGGATCATAAAATGTAATAGTACCAATACCAGAAGAAGCATTCTTCATATAGAGTCCAATTTGATATTTATTTTCTTTTTTGTTTTTTACTGGTTTGACGTTTGTAGAAATTTCTTTTCCATTTCTTTTTAACGTAACGGCTATATTTTTATTTTTCGCCGCAGATTTTTCTACAATCGTAGGAATTTCGTTAATGTCTTTAATTTTTTCATCATTCATTGATAAAATAATATCGCCAACTCTAATGTTTGCTTGTTTTGCTGGTGATGTTACATTTTTTCCATCTAATTCATGATGACCAACGACAACTACACCCGTTGATTGTAATTGTATTCCGATCGACTCACCACCTGGTACAACCTTTTTTCGTGTTTCATTTGCTGCTTGAATTTGCTTCAATGGTACTTGATTTGCGTAAAATGTCATTTCTGTTTCATCTGGAGATGTAGTGGTAGTTACTGCTGTTTCATAAGATTTGTCACTAAAATATTGGAGGTTTGTTTCGACATTATTTGGAATATCGGTAAAAATAGATGTTATGGAAGAAAACGGTGTGTATAGAAAGAGTATAAGAATAAAAAAATAAAAAAGACGAATGAATTTTTTCTGTACATGCAATTTTGGTCAGCTCCTCATTCGTTTTTGTTTCGATATGTTTAATGTGACCAAAAAGGCATTATTTTAAACGAGCAAAACTTAAGCAAATTTGTGTTTTTTTGGATGATTGAAAAAAAGAGGAAATGTAAGAGACGATGTAAATAGTGCTATGTGTAAGAAAATGTCCATATTAAAACTGAATGGTGCAATTACCATCCAGTTTTAATATACCGTTCGTTTAAATTCATTTGTTAAATGCAATAATTGTTGAGCATGTTCAATTGCTGTTTCGGTTAATTCAGTTCCAGTAAACATTTTACCAATTTCATTTATTTTTTCATCATTGGATAAATCCGTTATTTTTGTTGCTGTACGCTCATTTACTTCATGTTTTTCGATAAGTAAATGGTTATCTGACATGGCAGCCACTTGTGGTAAGTGTGTAATACATAATACTTGTGCGTTTTTTGTAATTTCATACATTTTTTCTGCGATTGACTGTGCAACGCGTCCACTTACACCTGTGTCAATTTCATCAAATATTACTGTTTGAATTTGATCATGTTTGGAAAAAATATTTTTTAATGCAAGCATAATTCGTGAAAGTTCCCCACCAGAGGCAACTTTCGCCAATTCATTTAACGGCTCTCCAATGTTCGTACTGACCATAAATGTAATTTGATCTATTCCTTTTGCATACAATGTATTGGTGTCATTTTTTTTGAAATGAACAGAAAAAGTCGCATTTTCTAAATAGAGATCTTTTAATTCCACCTCAATCTCTTTTTCCAATGACAGTGCAGCTTTTTTTCTTGCGGAATGCAACCGTTTCGCAATGATTAATGCTTCGTCTTCTAATACTGACATTTCTTTCTCTAATTGAAGTAAATGATCTTCTTTATGTTCAATTTCATCAATTTCTCGTTCAATTTTTACTTTATATTTAAAAATTTCTTCTATGTTTAAACCATATTTTTTCTTTAAATGATTTATTTCATTTAACCTGCTTTCAATGTCATTCAATTCGTTCTCATCATAATATAAAGTGTCAATATATTGACGCAATGAAAAACTAATTTCCTCTAGTTGGTAAAATAAAGAGGACAAATCATCTGCATGGTGTTCTATATTCTCATCTAAATCCTTTACTTGTTGTAAATTATTTTGGGCAATATCGAGTAATTCGAGAGCGTATTTGTCATCAGCTAATAAACTGTATGCTTCATCAACTGTCCGATATAGTTTTTCATGATGGTGTAATTTATTTCTTTCATCTGTTAATGCTTCATCTTCACCTATTTGTAAATTCGCTTCTTCAATTTCATGTAATTGAAATTGAATGAAATCTAAACGATGTACCATATCTTGTTCATTCGTTTGTAATTGCCGATGTTTTTGTTTCAATTTAATTAATTTCGTATATAATGCATCATACGTTTTTATTAATGGATAAATTTGTTTTTCATCGTAAGCATCTAATAATTGTATATGTGTTTCTTCATCCATTAACTGGATAGTATCATGCTGGCTATGGATATTTACTACTTTTTGACCAATCTCTTTTAAAACAGATAAAGTCACGATTTTATTGTTTATTTTACAAATACTTTTTCCTTGCTTTGTTATAGTTCGCTCAAGTACTAACATTTGATCGTGAATATCAATGTCATAAAAATTAGCCACTTCTTTCACATGATCATCCTCATCTTTTAATGAAAATAAACCACTAATTTCCGCCTTTTTTTCTCCATGACGAACATAATGAACGGATGCACGAGCACCTGCTAATAATTCTACTGCATCAATAATAATCGATTTTCCGGCACCAGTTTCTCCAGTTAATACTGTTAATCCTTCATGAAACGTAATCGATATATCATCAATAATAGCGAAATTTCTTATCGATAGTTCGGTTAACAACGGTCATCACCTCGCAATTTGTTACATTATAACATTTGCACGATACGTTCTTTTACTTCTACCGCATGTTCTTCTTCTCGACAAATAATGAGGCACGTATCATCCCCACAAATTGTACCGAGAACTTCTTCCCACTCAATATCATCAATTAATACTCCAATCGCATTTCCGTTTCCAGGAAGCGTTTTTAATACGATAAAGTTCTTCGCATGATCAATACTAACGAATGCTTCCATAATTAATCGTTCTAATTTCTCAAGTGGATTGAAACGTTGTTCTGTTGGTAAGCTGTATTTATATATACCTGTTTTTGATGGTACCTTTACAAGGTGTAACTCCTTTATATCACGTGATACTGTCGCTTGTGTTACATTAAACCCTAAATTTTTTAAACGTTCCACAAGTTCATCTTGTGTTTCAATTTCATTTTCAGAAATTATTTCCCTAATTTTAAAATGTCTCTTTGATTTACTCATTTCCTTCTCTCCTGCTCAATATTATTTAAGTGTATCATGTGCTTCTTTGACAATATCTGGGATCTTATCCATTATGGGCGTAGAAATATCCACTATTTCATCGATATATAAATGTGCTAAAAACTCAATATTTCCTTCACCACCTGTAATCGGTGAGAATGATAAATTTTTACACATCATCCCTTCGTTTTCAACAAATGAAATAATTTTTTCTAACACTTCTACATGTACCTTTTTATCTTTGATGACACCCTTTTTTCCAACTTGTTCTCGTTCTGCTTCGAACTGTGGTTTAATTAATGCGATAACATCTGTCCCATTTTGCGCAATCGTTTTTAATACTGGCAAAATAATTTTTAATGAAATAAACGATACATCAATCGTTGCAAAACTTGGTAATCCTTTATCAAAAAATGACTGTTCTACATGACGAAAGTTCGTTCTTTCACGAACGATGACACGATCATCGGAACGTAATTTCCAATCCAACTGGTTATATCCCACATCGATAGCATACACTAAATTTGCACCATTTTGTAAAGCACAATCAGTAAAACCGCCAGTTGAAGAACCGATATCTACCATAATTTTATTTTCAACAGATACATCGAATGTTTGTAATGCTTTTTCTAATTTAAATCCACCCCGACTTACGTATGGCAACTGTCCCTTAACAGTAAGTGGGATACTTTCATCAACTTTTACGCCAGGCTTATCTAAGCGTTCATTTTCAGAAAATACCTGTCCAGCCATAATAAGTCGTTTTGCCTTTTCACGTGTATCGATTAAATTTCGTTTAACTAACAGTACATCTAGTCGTTCTTTGCTCATTTATTTCTTCCTTTTTTCTTATTTTTATCTTGATTATTTTTTGTTGACGAAAAGATATTTATTTTCATTTTCTCTTGAATAAAATAAATTGCTTTCCCTGTCATTAATAAAATACTTGTCGATGCGTTCATCGCAAAATATTTCCCTAATGCTTTGCCGCCAACAGTTAACGCAGCAATCAGGCTTGTTAATACAATGGATAATGTTAATTGCATCGGTGATTCTGGACTCTCGTTCATTAAATTACCTATTTCAATAATAACAATTGCCAATGCACTACCACTTATAATACCAGATATATCACCAATAACATCATTACAAAAACTGGCGAATTTATCCGCATTTTTATAAATTAAAACAGCTTCTCTTGCACCTGTAACTTTTTCTGCCGCCATTGCATGTAATGGCCTTTGATCTGCTGCAGCTGCTGCAATACCTAACATATCAAAAAAGATTCCAATTACGACAAAAAATAAAACAAGTATCATACCGAGCATCCAAGAGACTTTCGGTAAGATCGTAGAAGAAAAACTTGAAAAAATAGCCGCTAACACGAACGTGATAACGGCTATCGTTAAACTAAATTTTATCGAACTTTTTATTTTTTCATTCATATGTATATCATACCTTATTCATGTCATCATAGTATAGAAGGAATGGTCATTTATAAAGTTAAGACTGCGGCTTAGGTCCAGTAGGTTTTCCCAGATGGATACCTAGTGTCGCCACCAAGGCAGTTCCCTTTTAAACCCATCTTAACTTGTCGCCAAAAGTTAGACTGGATTACCACTTAGTCCGCACTATAATCCCTTATAAATGTCAACATGAACAGCCTAGGAGCTTTCCTCTAACAGTCTTTAACCTATTTCTAGCCTCTTTTGCAACACCGATTTCATAAAGCGCTACAAAATAATGAAGTATTGGCCACCTACTTATTATTTTAAAAACTTTAATCCCCTCGGCAATCACTCAAGGCAGGCTACGCTGTCTTTTTATGAAAGAACTTAATCCTTCGACAGGTTCATACCCCATTCCATCACGCCTCCGTATCGGTAGACCGTGACAGAGATGGGCCTCCGCGGTAAATGGGTCAACGCCCACATGCCTTTGTGGATCGCCCATAAACCTTAACCCCCAGCATCGACCCAAGGCTGGGCGCCTCAAGCCGACACAAGGAACTTCATCGATATGCCCTTTGGCAGATTTTTAGGCCCGCCTTCAAAATAGGGGGACTGACTAGGATACTGCACCATTCCATTATTAAAAACATTATATCATGAAAAAAACTAGAAATCCATGAACGAAACAGTTTTTATTAATGGTCGCGTTCACCAAAATAATATAGAAGTTGTTCTAAATAAGATTGTTCTATATTTGCTTCTTGTAATGCTTGTAAAGCTTTTTCCGTATATGCAGATAAATGATTTTTCGCACCTTCTAATCCGAGTAAATTTGGATATGTACTCTTTTCATTCTCTTCATCACTACCGACGGGTTTTCCTAACTTTTCTTGATCGCCAATCACATCTAAAATATCATCCTGTACTTGAAAAATAATCCCTAAATAGTATGCGAATTTTTTTAGATGTGTTAATTGTGTTTCTGTCGCATTACCTAAATACGCTCCAGCAATAATCGCAAAAGAAATTAACTTTCCTGTCTTATGTTCGTGTACTTTTTCAAGTTCTTCCAACGAGAGAGTGCTCATCTCTCCTTCCATATCTAAAACTTGCCCCGCTACCATACCTTCTGGACCACTTGCATGGGATAACTCAGTGATTAAAAAAACTTTTTCTTCTGCAGTTAGAAGTTCATCTTCTGCAATTAATTCAAAACTATTTGTTAACAATGCATCACCGGCTAAAATAGCTGTTGCCTCGTCGAATTTTTTATGGTTAGTTAAAGCACCACGTCGATAATCATCGTCATCCATTGCAGGTAAATCATCATGGATTAATGAATAAGTGTGAATCATTTCTAATGCTGCTGCAGTACGTAAAGTTTTCGCTTCATCCGTTTTTTTAAACGAATGATAACTAGCAAGGAGCAATATCGGTCGTAATCTTTTTCCACCAGCAAGCAATGAATATTCCATGGAAGCCTTTAAATTTTCTGGAATATTCGTATCCGTATATAAAGATGATAGCTTCTGTTCCACTATTTCTTTTCCTTGTTGAATATAATTTTTTATAGAATAATTCAATTATATTAATCCTCCAATACTTCGTCATAAGGTTGTGTCGTTCCATCCGCTTGCATTAATTCCGTCATTTTTTCTTCTGCGTTTTTTAACATACGATTACATTGTTTTGATAACTTCATACCTTCTTCGTATAAAGCCATCGATTTTTCTAATGGGATTTCATCATTTTCTAAAGATGCAACTATTTCTTCTAATTTTTTTAATGCTTCCTCAAATGAAAGTTCATTTAATTGTTCACTCATTATTCTGGCTCCTCCGTATTTCCTGTACTTGACAGTATAAGTCACCATCATGCAATTTAATTCTAATAGAATCATTTGTTTCTACATTTTTTATCGACTTAACGACACGATCCTCTCCATCATAAGGTAATGCAAATCCCCTCTTTAAAATGTGTAGCGGATTGACGAGTGTTAACTTATCAATCATGTGTACAAATTGTTGGGTTGACTGTCGGATATGTTGTACCGTTTTATCTTCCAATCGGCTACTTAAGAATTGTACCTTTTCATGTAATTGCTTTAACTTACGGTCAGGATGATAAAAGGATAATTTTGTTTCAATTTGTTGTACACGATGTTGTGTACGGTATAATTTCCCTTCTATTTGTTGCTGTAAACGATCATCCAATGTATCGACAAATTGTTGCTTTTCATAGATGATTTGTTTTGGCATTTGAAATGTTGGTGATTGTTCTATTCTCTGCAACAATTCTTTTCGACGAGCAATATTTAATTGTAATAATTGCTTTAAACGAACGGACATATGTAGTAGATTTTCTTCTACATCGATAATGGAAGGTACTGCTAATTCTGCTGCACCCGTTGGTGTCGGTGCACGTAAATCCGACACAAAATCTGTTAAAGTCGTATCTGTTTCATGTCCAATTGCACTAATAATAGGAATGTTCGAAGCAAATACTGCTTCAATCACTCTCAATTCATTAAATGCCCATAAATCTTCTAATGAGCCACCACCACGACCAACAATTAACGTATCAAATGTTTGAACACGATTAGCTAATTCAATCGCTTGTGCAATCGATTCTTTCGCTTCATTTCCTTGTACAATTGCAGGAATAACGGTTATTTGTACAATCGGATACCTTCTTTTAATAGTCGTTATCATATCACGTACAGCGGCACTTGTCGGTGAAGTAACAAGACCTATAGAAGTCGGGTATGTAGGAATACTCTTTTTATGGTGCATATCAAATAACCCACGTTTTTGTAAGTCTTCCTTTAATTGCTCATACGCTAAATAAAGTGCTCCAATTCCGTCAGGTTCCATTTCTTTTATATATAGTTGATATTGTCCATATTGTTCGTAAACTGTTACTTGCCCTCTAACCAGTACGTGCATACCATTTTCAGGACGAAATTTCACATGACGATTATCTCCATAAAACATAACAGCAGGAATTCTTGCGCCATCATCTTTTAAAGTTAAATACATATGCCCATTTCGATGTAAATTGAAATTCGATATTTCCCCTTTTATATAAATTTCTTGCAAATGAGGGTCAATATCCATTTTCTTCTTTAAATATCTTGTTAAAGCAGTGATAGTTACATAGCGTTTTTGCACTATTGTTCTATCCTTTTCGCCGCTTCAATCGTATTTCTTAATAACATCGTAATGGTCATAGGTCCAACACCTTTTGGTACGGGTGTTATGTATGATGCAACTTGTTTTACATCTTCAAAGTCTACATCTCCTGTTAAAGTACCTTCTTTTGTACGGTTTACTCCAACATCTATCACGACGGCACCTTCTTTAACATAACTTGCATCAATCACATGTTCTTTTCCTACCGCAACAATTAAAATATCAGCTTGTTTGGTAATGTCTTTCATATTATTCGTTCTTGAATGACAATACGTAACTGTCGCATTTTCATTTAGTAATAATTGTCCAACAGGTTTACCAACTATATTACTTCTTCCAATTACTACTGCATATTTGCCTTCAGTTTCAATTTGTTTTGATTGGATCATTTGTAGGATCCCATGTGGGGTACAAGGTAAAAATGTTTCTTGACCAGTCATCATTTTTCCGACATTAATTGGGTGAAATCCATCTACATCTTTTTTTGGATCAATTGCTTCAATTACTTTTTGTTCATCAATATGTTTTGGGATTGGTAACTGTACCAAAATACCGTGTACCGTTTCATCGTTATTTAGACAATCAATTTCCGCTAATAATTCCGCTTCCGAAATGGATGCATCTTTGCGGATAATCTCTGAAATAATTCCGGCTTCGTTACACGCTTTATGTTTTCCTTTTACATAAGATTGTGATGCAGGATCATCTCCTATTAAAATGACGGTTAATTTAGGGAAAATCTTATTGTTATTTAATGCTGCAACCTCTTGTTTCATTTTTTCACGCAAATTACTCGCTAATTCTTGACCGTTTATTACTTCCGCTGTCATAAAAATGCCTCCCTAACTATTTAATTAATTTTGCTAAAACTCCATTAATAAATTTACCTGATTTTTCATCACCATATTTATGTGCTAGTTCCACTGCTTCATTAATGGAAACAGCTGTTGGTACATCATCTACATGCTTAATTTCATATATAGCAATACGTAAAATTGTTTTTTCCACTAATGCAATCCGGTCAATGGTCCAATTCGTTAAATGTTCTTTCAGCATATTATCGACGTCTTCTTTATACGCTATAACGCCATGTACAATTGTTTTAACGAATGTTTCCTCTATATGTTCTTCCGTGACTCCCTCTTCATTTAAGTCAACAGAAAATAAAAGTTTAAATGCTTCTTCTCTAGCAGCTCTTCGCTCCATGAATTTTGTTCCCTTCTACTTATCATTGTTAATCTTTATCATTATTTTATCATAACATGACAAATTAAAAGTTACTAATAGGAACAAAGAAAAAGGTTGGAATAATTTTATTCCAACCTTCCTCGTATTACTCGTCTTTTGGTGTGATCGGATGATCGGTTAAGAAGTTTGTGTTAAAATCACCTTGAACGAATACATCATGTTCCATAATTCTTGAATGGAACGGTATAGTCGTTTTAACTCCTTCTACTACAAATTCATCTAATGCACGTTTCATCCGCTGAATTGCTTCTTCTCTCGTTCTACCATGTGTAATAAGCTTAGCTACCATGGAATCGTAAAAAGGTGGAATGAAGTATTCAGGATAAACTGCTGAATCAACACGTACTCCTAAACCTCCTGGCGCTAAATACATGTCTACTTTACCAGGTTGAGGCATAAAGTTATTAAATGGATCTTCCGCATTAATTCGGCATTCAATTGACCAACCGTTTAATTCGATATCTTCTTGTTTATATGCCAGTTCTTCCCCGTTTGCAACGCGGATCATTTCTTTAATTAAATCAACTCCAGTAACCATTTCTGTTACGGGGTGCTCTACTTGAATACGAGTATTCATTTCCATGAAATAAAATTCGTTATTTTTGCGGTTAAAAATGTATTCAATCGTTCCAGCACCAACATAATTTACAGCTTTAGCAGCACGGACAGATGCTTCTCCCATCTCTTTTCTAAGCTCAGGTGTAATAGCTGGTGATGGTGTTTCTTCGACTAATTTTTGTAAACGGCGTTGGATAGAGCAGTCTCTCTCTCCTAAATGAATGACATTACCGTGTTCATCTGCCATAACTTGAATTTCAACATGGCGAAAATCTTCAATACATTTTTCTAAATAAACACCAGGATTACCAAATGATGTTTCCGCTTCTTTTTGTGTAATACGGAAACCGTTAATTAACTCTTCTTCATTTTGGGCGATACGAATACCTTTACCGCCTCCACCGGCTGTCGCTTTAATAATGACTGGATAACCAATTTCATTCGCTATTTTCACTGCCTCTTCTTCATTCGCTAAAATCCCATCAGAACCAGGAACAATTGGTACTCCTGCTTCTTTCATCGTTTGACGCGCCACATCTTTAATTCCCATTTTTTGAATCGCTTCAGGTGTTGGACCAACGAATTTCACATTACATTCGCGACATAATTCTGCAAAATCTACGTTTTCTGCTAAAAATCCATACCCAGGATGAATGGCATCCACACCAGTTGATTTTGCAACCGTTATAATATTAGTCATATTTAAATAACTTTCTGGCCCAGGTGCAGGTCCGATACAATAAGCTTCATCTGCGATTTGTACATGTAATGCCTCTTTATCTGCCTCAGAGTAAACTGCTACTGTTTGAATACCTAATTCTTTACATGCCCGAATAATTCTTACAGCAATTTCTCCTCTATTTGCGATTAATAATTTTTTAATCACGTTATATCGTCCCCTTACTTTTACTTAGTTTTTACCTTAAATAGTGGTTGTCCATATTCTACTAATTCTCCATCACCAACTAAAATTTCTACGATTTCACCAGTTGTTTCCGCTTCAATTTCGTTGAATAACTTCATTGCTTCTACAATACAAACAATTGTTTCATCATTAATTGTTGAGCCTACTTCTACATATGCATCGCTTTCAGGTGATGGCTTACGATAGAACGTTCCAACCATTGGGGAAACGATTTCAATAATAGAGTCATCATCTTCTGTTTGTGCAGGAACTGCTTGTTGTTTAGGGATTTCTTTTAAAACAACCTCTTCCTTCTTCTCTTCTACAACGGCTTGAGTTTGTACTGGTACTGCTTGTTGTACTACCTCTTCTACTTGATTTACGACCGATTGTTTTGTTTCTTTTTTAATTGTCATCGTTGATCCGTCATTCTCATACGTAAATTCACTAATAGACGATTGATCGATTAATCTAATTAATTCTCTTAATTCTTGTACCTTAAACATATGTATAACTCCCCTTTTTTCAAATAATTATCTCATTCGATATTCATTTTAACACAAATTTTCAAAATACACTTAATTTTAATTATATTGTTTAAATACATTGGTATTCGGTCATAAATGCACTATTTAAAATTAAATGTAAACATAATTTTACCATAGAAAAGTTGTTTTGAAAAAATATACATCATATTCACATTTTTTTCTTTTACACAAAAAACGAAATAATAGATAGCATGAAAATATCCATGCACCCATTATTTCGTTTCTAAAATATCTATTATCGTGTAAATATGAAATAAAGGCTAGTATGTTTGTAACATCCCCTTATATGTACCGTATTATTTCGTAACAAGTTCGTGTTTAACATCGATTTCTTTTTCACTAAATTCATCTTTTACCATTTGCATTACTTGTACAGCTTCTTGTTTTTCTAATGAATCAGATAATATATGCACATGAACTTTGTCATCGTCTGTTCGAACGAGAACATCTTTAAAACCTTCGTAATTCGTTTTGATCATTTCTTGTAAAATTTGTTCCTTTGTTGATAATGATTCTAATGTCGACATCTCATTCAATGCTTCGTTTATTTCGTTTGTCGTTGCATCATTTGAAGCGATAATTTCTTTTAAACGCTCCTTTTTTAAATTTCGTTCATCTTCTAACTCCATTCGAATCGTCGTATATAATTCATTCACACTGACCTCTTCAATATCTTCAATCGTTATATCCTCTTCCAAAAAGTCATCATTTACTTCTTGAAACGTCATGTTTTCTTTGTCTGAAACAATATAGTATACACTTAAAACAATCATTAAACTTAACATTGTCAATAACCAAACTGTTTGTCGTTTCATTTACTTACCCCTTTCATTTTTGTTGTACTGAAATTTTATATGTTGGAATATCTAACACTTTTGCAACAGCGTCAATTACTTCTTTTTGTTTATTAGCACTTTGTACTCCATTAGCGATGATTAAAACACCTCTTACTTCTGGCTTTTTTAATTGAGTTAATAATGGTACTTCTTTTTCTCCCTCCCTTATAAAGACAATTTTTGTTTCTTTAGACTCGTCCTCTACTTGGCGAGTCCCACCATTTGTATCTTGTTCTTCTGTTTGTTGTTTTTGTGTTAAATGATCTTTCTCATATATTTGTACATTAGTAGAATCGATATTAATCATCACTTCTGCATCTTGTATTCCATTCATTTTATTCAAAATATGTTGCAGTGATTGTTCATACTGTTCTTCTAGTACACGAATATGTTTGTCTTCTACATGAATTGTTTCTGTTTCTTTTTGTGTGTCTTGTTCCTGTACGTATACATCATTTGGTTCTTCTATTTTTTTGTTGTTATTTCCAATGAATAATACGAGCATCCCTATTAAGCCAATAAATAAAATATATTTGTTTTTTTTATCCTTTTCTATCCAACTTACAACATATTTGATCCACTTTATTCTAATCGCCTCCCCCACTGTATTTTAATTGGCACATCGTTCACTTCCCATATTTGTTGTAATTTTTTCACTAGTTGTTCGTCTTTTTCCGTTTGTGCAGAATAGGATGCATCGTCATTTACAATGATTTTATCAACGTGGATAAATTTTTCTTTTTCTTCATCCAGATACACAACCATTTCCTGTAAGGTCGTCTCCTCCAAGATAAAGTCAATGTCACGTATTACTTGTCCAGTTAATTGTCGATTTGCTTCTTCCATTAAAATTTCTTTTGACTCATTCCATATATATGCATCCCTTTCTGTTTCTAAACCATTCCAAGTAATATTTTCTTCTACATTTTCCGGTATAAGCATCTGTTCCATTTTATGCCATGATAAATCAAGTGATATATTCATTAAACTTACAACTGGTTGTAAAAATATAAGTAATAAAAAAAGTCCAAGTACGATTTCAACATATTTTCTAAATTGGTTTTCTGGTAGCAATATTTGAATGATCGTTCCTATAAAAATAAAAATTATTATTTGAGTAACCCAATCAACGATATACTGCATGGTCATCCCTACCTCAAAAATAGCGGAATATTGCTCAAAACAATCATAATGACGACGGAAATAAAAAACATAAAGGACACGATAAGCAAACATGTGAATAAAAACATCATATATTGACTTACAGTTTGTAACATGGCACTTACTTCTTTATTGCCTAAAGGTTGAATAAGGGCAGCAGCTAATTTATATAGAAATGCAATAATGACAATCTTAATTAAAGGAAATATTGCAATCAGTACAAGAATCACAACACCAGCAATTCCAACTCCGTTTTTTAATAATTGTGCTGCAAATAAAAATGTGTCGGTCGCCTCTGTAAAGGTCCGCCCAATAATCGGAATGATATTACTCGATAGAAATTTTGTCGTTTTTAAAAGCAAACCATCTTGTACTGTATGAACCGCTCCTTGTATGGATAAAACTGTAAGAAAAACAGTGAAAAACACACTAATTAATCCTATGCTTACATGTTTAAATAAATGTGCTAATTTTGTTGCTTGGAACCGTTCATTGAAATGGCTCACCATCGTTAAGAGTAGACCGATATATAAAAACGGAAGGACGAGCCTTGTCATTAATAAACCACTTATATGGGTTAAAAATATAATAGTCGGATGAAAAAATGCAGCTGTTAATAATTGTCCTGAAGTTGCTAATAAGGAGAGTAAAATTGGTAAAAGTGCTATCATGAAATTATTCATCATTAAAATCGTATCTTTTGTATACGTAAACACGTGATGAAAACTTTGAAGTGAAATATATAAAATTACGATATAAACTATGAAATTCGCTACTTTACTTACTGTTTCATGTAAAAATGCATGTTGAATTGCTTGTAAGAGTAAATGTAATATCGCAAGAAGCAATAGTTGCGAAAGGAGTGTAGATTGTATCCATATTTCATAAAACAAATAATGAAACAATCCTTTTGCCATGTTTTTGAGTGAAAAACTTCCATCTTGCATTATTAAATCTCTTATATCTTTATTCGTTAATTCAGTAAAATACGCTCCGTATTCTGTTTGGATTGTTTCCCAATATAGTTCAATATCTTCCAGTGGAATCGACTGTAGTAATTCTTTTTCAATTTGAATATCTTTCTCAGTTAAGCTCTCTTCCGCTACCACTTCAGATGGACTAATAAGAATCAATATAATAATAAGGAAGATGTAGTTTTTCATACATTTATTTCGATCCTTTCCACTCCCTTTAAAAAGGATATTCCGTTGGGATAAATTGTAAAATAATTTGAATGACTGCTTGAATAATCGGTATCGCTAAAATTAAAATGAATACTTTTCCTGCAAGTTCTATATTTGAACCAATCGACGATAACCCAGCATCACGCATCATATTTGCTGCAAACTCGGTTATATAAGCAATTCCAACAATTTTAAAGATTGTTTGAATATAAATGGAGTCAATTCGAACTAACTGTGCTAATGATTGTAACAATTGGATAATTTTCGTTATTTCTAACATGACGATAAACAAAACAAACATGCTTGTACAAAGAACGATCACAAAGGCAATAGATGCATTTACTTCTTTCACAATAATAAATAAAAAAGCTGCAACGATACAAATGAGTATAATTTGTATAATAGTCATGTTTTATTCCTTACATGAAAAAAATTGATTTCATTTGCTGAAATAATTGTGATAAATGATTTACAACAAAATATAAAACGATGATGAAACCAACAAGGGATACAAATTGAGCAATATCTTCTTTGCCCATCTGCTTTAGAATAGTATGGATTAACGCCGTTACAATCCCAATCCCAGCAATTTGAAATAATATGGTAGCGTCAACCAACATAAACATAACCCCTTTCTAGCTTCATTTACATTTAATACAACGCCATTACATAAGTAAAATGACGAGGAAAATACCGAGAAATATACCAAGTTTCGTATATAGTTTGCTATATTTTTTACGCTCTTCCATTGCTTGTTCTAAAATTTGTTCCAAATAAGTAATTGTTAATGTTATTTGTTCATGTTGTTTTATTAGGGCATAATCACCTAATGTGTGGCCAAATTGCTTTAAAACAATTATTTCATCCTTTTGTAGCGCACTTATTTGTAATAAATTATCTGTTTCTTTTTCCCAAATAACTGATAAATTTGTAATAATCGTTTCCATTTCATCAACCAATGACTGATAATACTGTTGTAATGGGTCAGCAAGCTTTTCGCTTATAATGGAAAAAGTTTCTTGTAACGGGCGTTGATTATGTACGATTTCCGCATCCATGATATGAAATGAAAAAATTAATTGTTTTAATTGCCTTTCTCTTTTTGTATACAACATGCTATAGTGATGACCGAACCATGAAGTACATAGTAAAATCATACATGCACCAAACCATTTCATCTTTTATGCACCTTGTAAAAGTCCAATTTTTCATTCTCTTTATGGAATGTCGTAAATGTAAAAGCACCATTTGCTTCTCGAGTTACATGAACAAATCGTTGAAACAACTGTTGTTCAAATAAACTTTTTAATTGTGGTCTTTCCATTAGTTCCTCGATATCATTACTATGTGCGGTACAGATAATCGTTACCCCAGTTCGAATCGCTTCTGAAATTGCCTGTACATCTTCTTTGCTTCCTATTTCATCTATAATTAATATTTGTGGTGACATGGAACGAATCATCATAAACATCCCAAATTGTTTTAAACAGTTATCCATTATATCTGTGCGTACCCCGATATCTAATTGCGGTATGCCGTTTTTACAAGCAGCTAATTCTGAACGTTCATCTACAATCGCAACTTTTTGGGGAATGATCTCACTATCACTTATTTGCTTTGCAAGGTCACGGAGTAAAGTCGTTTTACCAGTTTGTGGCGCTCCAAAAATGATTGTATGTTGCAACGTATTTCCTTCTCTAATATTTTTTAATAGTGGTTTGGAAATTCCTTTTATTTCTTGTGCAATCCGAATATTAAAAAATGTTGCCTCTTTAATCCGTTTTTCATCTGTTAACACCTCTCCGGAAAATCCGATACGGTGTCCTCCACTAATCGTTAAAAAGCCCTGTTTAAACGGCTCTTCCATTCGATAAATAGAATGATTTGTTAATTGTCTCAAAAAATACATTCGCTCTTGTTCGGTGAATGGATAGTCTTCTAATAATAGATAGTTTTGAAAAAAATTTAGTTCAATCGGCTTTTGAATGCGGAGGCGTATTTCTTCTAGTTGGTTTGATTGGTTGTACACCTTTTCTTCTAACATCTTTTTCACATTCGGTGAAAACAATTGGAAAATCTTTTCCATATGCAACACACCTTTTCCCTTCTTTCTTCACTATATGTTCATGTAAAAATAAATATGAAATAAAAAACAAAAAACTAGCAAATGATGATCATTTGCTAGTTTTTCCGTACAATATTAATTTTTACGCGATACATATTTACCGTCTGAAGTACTAATAGTTAACACATCGCCTTCATTAATAAATAATGGTACTTGGACAACTAAACCTGTTTCTAATTTAGCGGCTTTTGAACCACCACTTACTGTATCACCTTTAATTCCTGGCTCTGTTTCTGTCACCGTTAAATCAACATTATTTGGTATGTCAATTCCGATTACTTCTCCTTGATACATAATAATATCAACAAAAGAATTTTCAATAATATAGTTTAATTCATTTTCGATTTGAGATGCTTGTAATTCAATTTGTTCATATGTATTTGTATCCATGAATGCATGTACATCTCCTGATGCATATAAATATTGCATTTTGTTATGCTCAATATGAGCTCGTTTTACTTTCTCACCCGCACGGAATGTCTTCTCTTGTATGTTCCCATTACGTAAATTACGTAATTTAGAACGAACGAAAGCTGCTCCTTTTCCTGGCTTAACATGTTGGAACTCAATAACTTGCCAAATATTATCTTCATATTCAATAGTTGAACCTGTTTTAAAATCATTTACTGAAATCATTTTTGTAGCCTCCTTATCATCCATTATACAATAATTAATTCTTTTGGTGAATGTGTGATAATGCGATTCCCGTCTTCAGTAATCACAATATCATCTTCTATACGACATCCGCCTACGTCTGGTATATAAATTCCCGGTTCTACGGTTACAACCATATTCGGTCGTAATACGGTAGATGAACGTTGAGATAAACCAGGACCTTCATGAACTTCTAAGCCAATTCCATGTCCCGTTGAATGACCAAAGTATTGTCCATATCCTTTTTCTGTAATATAATATCGCGTAGTATCATCCGCTTCTTTCCCTGTCATTCCCGCTTTAATATTCGCTACTCCTAATTTTTGCGCCTCTAAAACGACATCATAGATTTCTTTTAGTTGATCATTGATATCACCAACTGCAATCGTTCTCGTAATATCTGAACAATACCCTTTATAATAAGCACCAAAATCTAATGTGACGAGTTCTCCTGTTTCAATCTTTTTCTGAGAAGCAACTCCATGAGGTAATGCAGAACGCCAACCAGAAGCAACGATTGTATCAAAACTGGAAGACGTCGCACCTTTACGACGCATGAAAAATTCCAATTCATTTGCTACATCGATTTCTAATATTCCTGGTTTTATAACCGTTAATATATGTTCAAATGCATCATCTGCAATTTTAGCAGCTTCTTCTAAAATATGTATTTCCTCTAAGGTTTTGATTTCACGTAATGAAGCAAAAAAACCATTCAATGGAACTAGTTTTGCGTTAATCTTCGCTTCATAAGTTTTATATTGATCATAAGTCATATCATCCGCTTCAAAACCGACATTTGCAACTCGGTGCATGCTTAATTGGGTTGCAATTTCATCTAATAATAACCCAGAATGCTCAATAACTGTAAATTCTTTCGCTTCCTCTGTAGCTTGTGTTGTATAACGAAAATCAGTTATAAATAATGCTTCCGTTTGCGTAATGATTGCCACACCAGCTGTACCAGTGAAGTTTGTCATATATCTTCTATTATAAGGACTTGTAACGAGTATAGCATCCAACTCTTGTTCTAATAATTTTCTCCTTACTTGTTCAAGTTTCACATTTTCACCTTCTTTTCTATAATTTCATCTGTACCTATTTAAGTCAAAAGAAAATCGTTGCATCATGAAATCAAAAGCAATCGATCATATAATCATGATACAACAGAAACATTTCCTTACCCTTATTTTCTTATTTTAGCATAAAGAAGAAGATTGTGTGAAATATTACGTAGAAGTTGACATTGAAACACTTTGATCATAATAAGAAATCGAATAGCCGACAAACAATCCATATAAAACACTTAAACAGAACATCGTTACAGTCATTTTCATTGGCAAATGCATAATATACAGTTTATCGACAAACAAGTATGGGAATAGTATATAGAAAATTGCCCACAAACCGATGCCGTAAACGACTCCTATTTGCCATTCTTTTCTTTTACGCCAAAACAAAAAATAAATTAACGACAATACGACGGAACATATACAATACACAATAAAAAGACAACTATAATATAATATTCGAATGAACCAATGGTCTTTTATAATGATTTGTTCTGTTATAGAAAATGGATGAAACGTTATAAAGTGAAAAGTATGGAAGAAAAGTAAAAAGAATAGTAAAAAAATCGTTGCGACACAGCCAACTAATATCGAATATAGAAACACATCATATGTAGATAACTTTTTTTGCATAAAAAAATCCTCCTTTTATTCATTAATATATCCATTTTTAAAAATTTCATCATAAAAAAAGGTATCTCTACTAGTGATATTCGGTTTTTTCTAGTAAAATAAAGATAAGG
Organism: Pseudogracilibacillus sp. SO10305; assembly: GCF_037072005.1. Taxonomy (NCBI): domain Bacteria; kingdom Bacillati; phylum Bacillota; class Bacilli; order Caryophanales; family Bacillaceae; genus Pseudogracilibacillus; species Pseudogracilibacillus sp. SO10305. The sequence continues at coordinate 114,756 of NZ_JAXHDE010000006.1, forward strand.
TTGGTGATCACTGTTGAATAAAAGAGAAACGAATTACGGTGGGCAAGCTTTAGTTGAAGGCGTTATGTTTGCCGGTAAAAACAGTTTCGTATCTGCTATACGAAGAAAAGACAATAGTATTGAATATTTTGAAGTAGAACGGGAAGAATCAAATATAGCAAAACAATTAAAGAAAATTCCATTCGTTCGTGGTATTGTTGCACTTGTTCAAGCAAGTGCCAACGGAATTAAACATTTAGATTTTGCCTCTGATCGTTACGATGTCGACCCAGAAGATGATGAAAAAATGTTAGAAGAAAAAGAAACATCAAAGCTCGTTATGATGCTAGGGATTGGAGTAGTTGGCGTACTATCTTTTATCGTCAGTAAACTAATCTTTACAGTAACACCTGCTATTGTAGCAAACTTCTTTACCGATCTTGTTCCAACAAAAACGGGGCAAGTATTATTAGAAGGTTTGTTTAAACTCATTTTATTACTTGGCTACATTTACATTATTTCACTTACACCACTAATAAAACGAGTGTTTCAATATCATGGTGCAGAACATAAAGTAATTAATTGTTATGAAAGCAATTTACCATTGACTGTAGAAAATGTACAAAGTCAATCAAGATTACATTATCGTTGTGGTTCAAGCTTCATGCTGTTTACAGTATTTGTCGGCATATTCGTCTATATGTTCGTAGCAACAGATCCATTATGGTGGAGAATTGTTAACCGTATCTTTTTAATTCCTGTCGTAATTGGATTATCTTTTGAAGTATTATATGTTACGAACAAACTTCGAAACATTCCAGTGTTACACGTATTAGGGTATCCTGGATTATGGCTACAATTATTAACAACCAAAGAACCTAATGATGATCAAGTAGAAGTTGCACTACACTCATTTAAAAGAGTGTTAGAAAATGACGACGTAAAAGAAGCGGAAGCAATTGTATTAGAAGAAAGTAATCAAGTTATGTAATATTAGCTTTGTAAAGGAGGTATATGTGAATGAAACGCAATAAGCCCCCTGTATTTTTACTTATGCTTGTCGGTTTAGCGGCTATCGGTTTAGGTGCATCCTTAGTGAGGAACCCTGGAAAATTTTTCATTCAAATCGTCATCATGATTGTGATAGCATATGTCCTTTTTAAAGTGCTATCATATTTTCTACAAAGACGAACTGGTGAAACATCTGATGAAATGAAAAAATACCGAAAAGCAGCAAAACAATCGAATGAACGTTTCGGGAAAAAACAATCAAAAAGTATGGCAGAAAAGTTTGTTCCAAGACAATACAACAAACAAGAGCTCGATAAACAAAAAAAGAAACGTAAACGTCGTAGAAATGCGCCACACTTAACTGTGATTGAAGGTAAAAAATCAATAAAAGATAACAAAAATGACCAAGCATCTAATTAATGCTTGGTCATTTTTTTTCTAACTCATTTTCTTGTTGTTTACTATCTTTATTAATTTGTTGTAACCGTACAATTCTAGACGAATCTTCTTCAAAAAATTGTACTAAATCCGCAATCCTGTCAATTGCATTCCAACTTAAATGATGCTCAATTCCTTCGACATCTTCGTAAATTTTATCCTCATCTACACCGATAATTTCTAAAAAATCTTCTAATAGTTCGTGTCGGAATACGAGTCGTTTTCCAATTTTGTTTCCTTTTTCCGTTAAAATAAATCCTCGATATTTCTCATAATGGACATACTTGTCCTTATCTAATTTTTGAATCATTTTTGTAACAGAAGATGGATGTACGAGTAATGCTTCTGCAATATCTGTTACCCGTGCATAGCCTTTTGTATCAATTAAATTATAAATTTGTTCAATATAATCTTCCATACTTGGAGTTGGTGTTGGCAAATGATTTCCTCTTTTCTATTTTTAGTAAGGGCAACATTTTTTCTATTATTACTATACCGTAAATATGCCTAACTGACAAGTATTGATATATAAGGCTATTGATTAGCAACTTAGAGAAAAAAAGTGTTTCTTTATATGTGAAATTCTGTAACCTCTTCAATCGTATCAATAAATTTCTTTAATGCTGGTGTATGATGATCTGTTTGACGATAAATAAAAACCGTCGTAATATGACTATACTTTTCCGGTAATTCATAGCAATGAATTAAATGTTGTTTTACATATTCCTCCACGGCCGCATAAGGAACATAAGCAACACCTAATCCAGATATAACGGATCCTAATGTTGTTTCTAATGTCCCTAGTTCCATCACTTTTTTCGGGATTATTTGCTGATCATGCAACCATTCGTTTAATTTTTGTCGATACCCACAACCATCACTAAAACGTAAAATTGGTTTTTCTATAATATCTTCCATAGACATATCGGTATTATTTGAAATGAGCACTAGTTTTTCATGAAAAACTTCCATTTGATGTAAATTTGGGTCATTTGTAATCTCACTTTTCGTTACAAAAGCACCGTCTAACTCATAATTCATAACTTTCTCCTTTAATTCAGCTGTTACACCTGTAGATAATGTTAAATCTACAAGATCATATTTATCTAGATAGCGTGACAAAATATATGGTAATTTAATCACCGTTTCAACAGATGCAATATCTAATTTCCCTGTCGGATTTTCACTGTCGGATGAAATCATCTTCATTTCTTCTACTAAAGATAGAATCTTTTTTGCATATGGTAACATCGCGTGCCCTTCATTTGTTAACGTAATGCCTTTTTGATGCCGATGAAATAATATTGTATTCAAAGATTGTTCGAGTTTTTTAATGCGGGAAGTTACATTTGATTGGACATAATTTAATTGTTTTGCTGCCTGATTAATACTTCCACAGTTTGCAACCGTATGAAATATTTGTAAATCTTTCATGTTCATTCCATTCACCTACTATCACTTTTTAAGATACTTGTTATCTCTTATAATCATTTTACATGATAGTCGTTTTATTGTTAAATAATAAGTAAGTACTAATACATATACATATTATTTTTGATTGGGGATATCAAAATGAGAAACAGTATTTTAATCGGGGCAATACTTTGTGCTATCGCAAGTATGTCATGGGGTGCTATGTTCCCAGTTGCAGATCACGCCTTCCAATACATTGACCCGTTTTATTTTACGATCATTCGCTATTTACCTGTAACTGTTCTTTTAGTTGTTTTCCTTTATTTTATTGAAGGAAAACAAGCGTTTAAACTAGAAGGTCATGGGTTTATGATTTGGTTTTTCGGAGCAATGGGTTTTACAATTTATAATTTATTCATTTTCTGGGGTCAAAATTTATTAGGCGATGCCGGTGTTGTATTAGCTTCTATTATGGAAGCATTAGCGCCAATTATATCGATTTTAATTGTGTGGATTTTAACGAAAAAACGTCCTTACACTTTTACAATTTTAACTGTATTCGGTGCATTTATTGGCGTATTATTAGTCGTAACAAACGGTAACTTTCAATCATTATTCGGTCCCGGACGATTAATTCCATTGATCATTTTATTTTCAGCTGCTGCTGGTTGGGCTTTATATACATTTGGTGGTAGTCAATTCCCAAAATGGTCTGTACTAAGATACTCTACTTTAACTTGTTTATATGGAACATTAACAGCTACAGTTGTTGTCATTTTCAGTAGTGTTTTTGGATATGTAGAAGTTCCAACATTACAAGAAATATATACCGTCCGATACAATATGTTGTTTATGATAACTTTACCTGGAATTTTTGCGTTACTATTTTGGAATAAAGGAGTTGTCATGTTAAAACCAATCAATGCTATTTTATTCATTAACTTAGCACCGGTAACAACTATAGTGATTCGTTTGATTCAAGGACATACAATAACAGGATATGAATGGGCAGGAGCTGCCATTGTTTGTTCGATGATCATTTTAAATAACTTATATCAACGTATGCTGCAAAAACGAGAGGCACATCTTCTTAAAAAACGCAAAAATCAATTAGTTTCACAATAAACTACAGTAAAACTTGAATAGTACTGAGCTTAAATAGATAAAGGAGTTTCAATAAATTATAATTGGGACTCCTTTTGTTTTGCCCACCTTTATTGCGCCTTTCATTGCAACGAATTCAACATAAATAACGGTCATATTTATCTTTTTATGATAAACATGACCGTTCTTCATGAATAATATTAGTCTCTATCTCTTTGAAGACGAATTTATTATAATCCACATTTTAGTTGTGCACCACAACTTGTACACGTATTACATCCTCCAATTTCAGCAACATGCCCTTTACGACATACAGGACAACGATCGCCGACTTCAGAGCCGATGTTTACAGTCGTTTTATCTAACTCTTGTATAGTTTCCATTAAAACTACTTTCGGTTTAACAACATCAAATTCTTCATTAGTTTCTTCCACTTCATCAAATGTAGACTCTTCTGCTTTTAATGTTAGTACTTGTGAATCACGGCTTCCATCCACATAAACAGTACCACCTTTTGCGCCACCTTTGTATAAGCGTTGATAAACTTGTTCAACTTGCGACACAGTATATCCTCTCGGTGCATTAACTGTTTTTGAAATAGAACTATCAATCCATTTTTGAATGACACATTGTGTATCTGCATGTTCCTCTGGACTTAATTCCATTGCAGAAATAAACCAATCAGGTAAGTTATTTTCATCAGCATCAGGATGACGTTCTAAATACTCTTGTACAATATCAGCTTTCACTTCAATAAACTTTCCTAAACGACCGCTTCGGTAATATGAAAAGGAGAAATATGGTTCTAAACCAGTACTCACCCCTACCATCGTTCCCGTTGACCCTGTTGGAGCGACCGTTAATAAATGAGAGTTACGAATTCCATACGTTACAATATCCTGACGAATATCTTCAGGCATTTGCTTCATGAATCCTGTTTGAATAAATGCTTCACGAAGTTGTTTTGTTTCTTCTTCCGTTTTTCCAATTAAAAATGGGAAGCTCCCCTTTTCTTTCGCAAGTTCTACAGATTCACGATAAGCTGTGACAGCAATCGTTTTAAAAATTTCGTCTACTAATCGATTTCCTTCCTCAGATCCATAGCGTGTTTCACAGTAAATTAATAAGTCATGTAATCCCATTACACCTAATCCGATACGTCGCTCGCCAAGTGCTTGTGTTTTATTTTCTTCTAAGAAATATGGAGTTGCATCGATAACATTATCTTGCATTCGCACACCGACACGAACCGTCTCTTTTAATTTTTCCATATCCACTTGTTTCGTTGTTTTATTTGCCATTTCAGCTAAGTTAATTGCAGCTAAGTTACATACAGAGTACGGAGCAAGTGGTTGTTCCCCACATGGATTTGTTGCAACAACTTGTTGTCCATAACTTTTCGCATTTGTCATATCGTTTGCATTATCGATAAAGAAAATGCCTGGTTCTGCTGAATATGTTGCACAAATATTAATTAAATCCCATAATTCTTTTGCTTTTACTTTACGGTATGTACGAATACGAAAACCTTTGTCTTTCCATTGACGTACATCCCCAATTTTATGCCATTCTTCATTATACTGTTTCATTTCTTCTTGCGTGTAGTTCTCTACATCTGGAAAACGTAAGGCGTATTCTCCATCTGTTTCAACGGCTTCCATGAATTCTTTCGTTAAACAAACAGAAATATTTGCACCCGTTAAAAATTCTGATTGATGGACATCGTATGTACCACCAGTTCTTAATTTTTCATCCGCTTCTTTAATTGCTTCTTTTGTAAATCCACCTAAACCAGGCATGTTTTTATAATTAACAATTCCTTGATATAAATCTTTTTCTGTTTCTGTTAAAGGTGTAAATTTTAATTTTTCATTTGCTAATTGTTTAATTTGCTCATCTGTCGTATTTTCAATTAAATAACGTAAAATACGTGGATTTTGCATTTTTGAAATAATAAATTCAATAATGTCAGGATGCCAGTCCGCAAGCATGATCATTTGGGCTCCACGACGTGAACCACCTTGTTCAACTAAATGTGTTAACTTAGCAATATCATCTAACCAAGAAACAGATCCAGAAGATTTACCATTTACACCGCGTGCTAGCGTGTTACGTGGACGTAATGTCGAACCATTTGTTCCGACTCCACCACCACGTGACATAATTTCCATTACTTGTTTACGATGATCTGAAATGCCTTCTCTTGAATCTTGAATATAAGGCATTACATAACAATTAAAATAAGTGACATCTGTTTCTGATCCTGCCCCATATAACACTCTACCCGCAGGAACGAAACGCAATGTTTCTAATTGCTCTTTAAACATCTCATAAGATGCTTGTCTTTTTTCATCCGATGTTTCAACTAAGGATAAACCTTTCGCATTTCGTGCTGCAATTTGCTCATAAAAAATTTCTAAAGGTTTATCAATCGTGTCTAAATCACGTTTAATCATACCTGTTTCGACTTCTTGCTCATCATCTAATACGGCAACAAACTCTTCCGCTACCTTAATTTCAGCCTTGTTTTCTTCCCAATTAATCGATTCTACAAATCCATAACCACGTGCTGGGAATTTTGGATCTGGTTTTACGGTTAAAACGACAAAATCCCCTTTTTTCAATGTTTTCTTCTCCGTATCTTTAAATGCATAGCGGTCTAACATTACTAGTCTAGAAACACCTTCATGCATAATATTCATATCGTCCGTTATTGGTTCAACTTGCTTAAATTGTTTAATATCCTCGTTTAAAGACGCAATGTTAATTTTTTCTTTTATTGATAAATTTGTTGCCACTGTTGATCGCTCCCTACATACGAATTTCTCATTGCTTTTGTAATTTTCTTCTATTTCTAATGTACACAAAAAATAAGAATAAATCAATATGTTGTGTTCGAAAAGGTTATAAAGTTCTATATATTGAAAAAACTGATAATTCTATGTTTGAAATAAATTTTTATACAAAAGCCGACAATACAGTATTCTACCTGTTTCATAGAAAAAAATCTACTGATTATTTGTAAAAAGATGTATCAATTCATATAATGTATATAGTATATGTGGCAACCTTATTTACTATATTTTATATTGGAGGATTATTACATGCTTTGGGGTTTACTTATTGTTTTACTTTTAATCATTCTTTATGCCTTGTTTAATTATTTTCGTCAAAGAAAATATTTAACCGTTTTAACACAGGAACAATTTATAGAAGGATATCGTAAGGCACAGCTTGTTGATGTTCGAGAACAGAATGAATTCGATAACGGGCATATTCGTGGTGCTAGAAATATTCCTTTAACAACGTTTAAACAGAGTATTAATGCATTACGCCCTGACAAGCCTGTTTATTTATATTGTCAAAACACAACTCGTTCAACTAGAGCCGCAGCTATTTTAAAAAAGCATCACTTTACAGACATCTATATGTTGCAAGGTGGCTTTAAAAAATGGACTGGTAAAATTGACCATAAAAAATAAACGAAAAACATATGTAGGATGACAAAAATCCTACATATGTTTTTTTGTATATTTTATACATTTTGAACCATCCTAACAATAATGGAGGTTATATTTTATATGGAAATTAAAGTACATAAAGATCATAGCTGGAGACAATGGTACAAGGAAAACGAGCATCATCCATCAAATAGTAATTGGGACTTATTCTCCCTCTATTATAAAATGCAACAAAAACGTATACATAAAACGATGGATCAATTAGAAAGTATAAATTATATTAAAAATGTTACGATGTTACCTCATCAGAAGGAAGTATGTGACAAGGTACTCTTTTCGATGAACGGACGAGCTATTTTGGCCGACGAAGTAGGTTTAGGTAAAACAATTGAAGCTTGCTTTATTATGAAAGAACTGCTAGTTCGTAAAATGGCAAAAAAAATATTGATTATCGTTCCAGCCTCTCTTATTTATCAATGGGAAAAGGAATTACGGTTAAAGTTTTTTATTTATCCAACTGTTTATAAAAAAATTAATTCTTCCGATTTAGACGACATCGTTCTATGTTCCTATGAACAAGTAAAAAGGAATCGAAAAGTATTTGAGCAACACTGTTTTGATTTGCTCATCATTGATGAAGCGCATAAAGTAGTAAATCCAAAAACGATAAATTATCAAATGGTACAACAAATAAACAAGAAATATTGTTTATTATTAACTGCTACCCCAATGAAAAATACACTCGATGATATTTATTATTTAATCCAAATCGTACAACCGACATTATTTGCAGACATCCATTCATTTCGACAATTATATAAATCCAGTCAGTCCGTATTTAGAGAAAGGTTAAGTCGTGTACTCATTCGTAATCAACGACAGGACCATATAGATTTTATCCCTGGAAGAAATATAGAAACTAAATTTATTTATTTTACAGAGGAGGAACAAGTTGTATACGATCAACTAAAAAAGAAAATGATCCAATCCAGGACACCTCATTGGGTTTATCTAAAACAATTCTGTTCTTCTAGGGAAGCATGTTATCTTTCCCTACAAAAAAACGAACCATCTGAAAAACAATTATTATCTGATATTGCAAGTCTCCCCCATCATATAAAAGCAAAAGTATTGATAGATCTGTTCCAATCGATAAAAGATGAAAAAGTTGTTATTTTTACCCAATATAAACCGAGTCAATATTATATACAGTGGTATTTACAGCAACACGGGATAAACAGTGTTGCCTTTTCAGGAGACTTATCACAATCAAATAAACAGTGGATTGTGGAACAGTTTAAAAATGATAAACAAGTACTAGTAGCAACAGACGCATGTAGTGAAGGTATCAATTTACATTTCGCCCATATATTAATTAATTATGATTTACCTTGGAATCCAATGCGTTTAGAACAACGGATTGGGAGGATTCATCGTTTTGGCCAAAAAAATGATGTTCGCATGATCCATCTCGTACTTGAACATACGATTGAAGCTCATATTTTACGTGTCATTTATAAAAAAATAAATGTCTTTCAAGAATCAATTGGTGGTATGGATAAACTATTAGAACAAAAAATGAATGAATATATGGTTGATTCATAAACATAAAGTACATATGGAAAGGCCGTGAAAAAGATGTCCACTCTATCTTTTCTACAAACGTTTTATAAAAACTTTTTTCGCATAACGAATTGTGATATTGTGTCCGAGGAAAATAACTCCATAACAGTGCAATTAACGAAAGAAATAGACAAAGCAATCATGCACCGTCCATTTTATTGGACATATATGGAAACGATGCAACAAGAAGGAATTCCCCAAAAAGTGTCCTTTACAACAAATGACAAAACGGTAAATAATTATACACTCCAGTACGACACTCCACTATACAATCGTACAATGTCATGGTTACAGAAGAGTACAGTTTATGGTGTTTATTATGAATCGATTTATACGAATACGGAGACGATGTTATATCCATGGTTATTATTAAATGTAAAAATTTGTTATGAAGGTAAAATACATACAGAGGAAATCATTTCTATGGGGCTACAGTTAATTCACGGAATTATCGAGTTTCAAATGATGGAAAAACTGGAGGAAAAATCGTTACAAGAAAAAATGAATGATTATTGTTACACCATTGCGCCAATAATTTCCGTTTTAAATGGATACAAACGAATGGACGAAGCAATTAATCAACACTTAGAATCAAAATCATATGAATGGGCAATGACAAGTTATCGTGAGATGAAATTAGAAGAAACAATGTATGAAAAACATGATACGAACATGCATAAAAATGAAAAGTCGGCTATGTACAAAAGGCTACAACCAAAAATTCATGTAGAAGTATTACAAGGTGCGCTCATTTATATAAGGAATAACCAATTTCGTACTACATGAAAAACACCCCTGCATATAGCAGAGGTGTTTTTCTGTTTATTAACCGAAGCTTGGAATCATAATAAATTCTGTATACCAAGTAAATCCGATCATAAACACTGTTAAGTACGCACCGAACAAATATAAGTACATTCGTTCTGAAAGCTTTAAATAACTTAGTGTTAGGAAAAAAGCCGTTTGTACTAGGAATAATACAGCAGTATTATACATTTCTCCAACGAAGAACATTACCATGAAAACCCCTGTCCAAAAGGCAAGCACTCGAAACATTCGATCCATGCTTTTTCCCCTCCTTTAACGTAACCTAATACAAATATCATTATAAACTAGGAAATGAATATTGTAAATGAAACATATGTTAGAACAATGATTTTTTCCTCATTCTTTCGTGATATCTCCCCTTAAATGAATCGTCCGATGAAATGGATACATATAATCATCTTCCCCATAAACTTGTACTTTTACTTGTAAACGCTCATTTTCTTTTGTATAAAATACATCTGTTTTACCATTAGGTAAATTATATGCTTCCATTCCTTCGTTAGTCTGTTCAAATGGTCGTTCTCGTAATAATTTAGCAATTGCCATTTCATACTGTGTTTCGTACGTAATTTGATCAATTAAATTACTAGAAATTTCTAATTCATTTTCATAAATATAAATAGTATTTGCAACAAATATTAAAATTATTGTACTCAAAACCATCACATATGGTAAGAAAAAACCTCGTTCATCATTGTTCAAATGATATTGTTTTTTCATAAATTCCCCCTTCGTTGGATGTTACAGTGATTTTAATACCGTAATCCAGTGTTTCGGTTTCAAATCCTTGTACATCACGCAAATATATTTCATGACCTAAATAATTTACGCGTCGCCGAATAACATCCTGATATTTTTCAATCATAGAAACTTCATCCTCATTCAATTGAAAATATAAAGTATTATTTCGTTCAAACATTCTTTCTGCATCTAAATTTTCTTGTCGAACGAAAAGAAAAAACTGGCGATAAGATAAGTCTTCTGAATAATTTGTCTCCGACAAATTTTTAAAAATATACATTAACAACGGAAATGTAACTATGATAACTGTTAATCCAAATAAAACGGAAAGTAATGTAATTCCTCTTTCATTACTTATGATCGCTATATAAGCAAAATGTTTCTTTTCGTGCCTTTTTATTTTCCCAATTTGCACAACCCCTCATATGTTCGTTTTCTAATTGAAATGTAAATTGTACATTTGTCTGTTGTATCGATTTTTCGTAATACATTGTTCCATCATTTCCATTCGCCCTATACAATAAATCCTCATACAACACATATGCGACATCACGCTTTAATAAAGCATTTACTCTCTCTTGCATGACGAGTGTTAATAACGGTGCAACCGTAAGACTTATAAAAATGATAATATTTAAGGAAACTAACGCCTCAATAAAAGTAAAACCATTACGATTCATCTATCCAATGCCTCCCTTTCCCCAGTGGAAATACAAGCCTGTATAGACGACCGTCCACGATAAAAACATAGGTGCCTGGTTGTATAATTGTTCCTTTTAAATTGTACATTATATTAGTGTTCTTCATTGAATAGGATACTGCCGAAGGAATCTGTCTTACTATTTCCCTATTACCAACCTTACCATGGTGCAGCACATATTGATTGTTTCTCAAAAATCCTAAAATATACTCTTTTCTATGATGGAATGCTTTATTTTGAATATACAAAATATCCGCATCCAATAAGTGTTTAAAAGCATTCACTTCTGATTTTTCCTTTAATGCAACCATACTTGGTGTAGTTAATAAAATGAAAATGGAAATGATAAGCAAAACAAAGAGTAATTCTAACAATGTGAAACCGGATTCTTTATTCATTCACATACACTTTCCCACTCGATACATTGTATTGTAACGGGGTATTGTTTGAACATTTTTTCTGACTTGATTCAATGTAGTTTTCTTGTACTAAATCGTCTAGGCTAGTTGGTAATTTTCCTGCTTCTAATTGATATGCGTATACTTGACTCTGAACCGTAGACGTTAGAGCTTTACATCCTTTTTCATGTACATCACTACTCCGATTCGTTAAATTAGGTAACAACAATAAAATTAATACCGTGATGATAAGAAGTACAACTAACATTTCTATTAATGTGAATCCATCTTCCCCTTTTATACGACTCATAATATGTTCCCCTCTCTTTAAATTGTTTCAATTAATTGATACATTGGAATCATTAATGTAAGATAAACAAAAATAATAAATAACGCGACAATCGAAAATATAACTGGTTGAATAAATTGAATTATTTTCACTAATTTATTGCGAATTTTCTCACCTAAAAATACGGCATAAACTGATAGATCCTTTTCAAAGCTACTTTGATCCATACTTCTACTAAAAATTCCTTTCGTATGACGATCAATGAAATACAATTGATTGACAGCAGTAGCCAATGATTGTCCTGCCTCTAATTGCATATCAATTTCCTCACCATAATATGCTAAAATAGTTAAACGATCATGACTTTTTAATTGTTTCACTACTTCCCGCATAGGTAAACTTGCTTTTAAATACATACTAATATACGTAACTAAATAATATGATGTATATAATGTTAGAAATGAACGATAAAATGGGATTTTTTTATATATATTTAATTGGATTTCTATAGGTATTTGTGGTTTATATTTTTTCCATATGAAAGAAAAAATAAAAAGTATCAATAGGAGTACTAAAAAAAATGTAGTAATAAACTCAATAAAAGAAATAGAAAGTAACAATGTTTTTGATGAAGAAGCATGTGATTGGAACAAGTCCAAAAACATTGGCAGCACATAACGATTGAGACTAATCAGTAGCAACACAATAATAATAAGTAAAAATAATGGATAGCGAATCGTTTTCTTTAATTTCTCAATATAACTCAATCGGTATTCCACCATATCTACGCAATTTTTAATACTATCTATCATGCTTTCATGTGCATGTGAAAATTGTAAATATGCAACAATAGAATGATGAAACATTGCATGCTCAAACGCTTTATCTAGCGGATCTCCCCGTTTGAATGCTGTAATTATCTCTTTTGTTTGTGCCTCATAATCTGTATTGTAATATAAATGATCTAAAGCATCTTTAAATGAATAACCGTGAGACATTAAAAAATGTACATGCTTTAAATATTGCAATTGTTTTTCGATGGGAAAAAAATATTTATACGCTTTTCGACGTTTCATCCATTGAATCATCTTGTAAAAATCCATATCTTTTCACTTTCTCCTTTAATTGTTCAAAAGTCTCCATATTCAATTGTTCTACTACTTTGTTTCCAGATAAAATTGACGTTATATTATTTCCATCAATCAATTCCACAATCGCACCACGTTTCACATCACCTTTTGTAAAAACGGGAATCAATTGTATAGAGGCTATCGCAAGCAAAGTTTGTGCAATATCGTTTTTCGAGATATTTAAATCGAGTAAACGATCAATTGTCCCAACAGCGTTCTTAGCATGAATCGTACTCACAACTAAATGTCCTGTCAAGGATGCTTCTAGAGCAAATTTAGCTGTTTTTTCATCCCTTATTTCACCTATCATAATAATATCCGGATCATGCCTTAAGGCAGCTTTTAATCCCGTATGATAGGATACACCCGCTCTTTCATTCATTTCTACTTGAATGACATTGTCAAGCGTCCGTTCAATTGGGTCCTCCAATGTAATTGCTTGATATGATTGTTTTTCTGTTAACGCTTGCATCAATGCGTACATTGTGGTGGATTTCCCACAACCGGTCGGCCCTGTAATGAGAATTAGCCCTGCCTGTTGATGAAACCATTGCTTCATTCGGTTAAATTGATATGGAAAGACAAATAGTTCATCAATTTTTAAATTGCTTTGAGGTAACAAACGTATCGTTAAACTCTCTTCCTGCATCGTCGGAAGTGTTGATAAACGTAAAGCGTATAATTCCTTATTTTCTGTCGTATAATGCATCTTCCCACTTTGAGGTTTTCTTTTTTCACTAATATCCATATGAGCACTATATTTAAGATAAGCTAATATAATCGCATATAACTTCTTTTTAATCGAGCGAATATACACTCTTTTGCCAAGTAGACGATAAAAAATATCTACGTGATCTTCATCATGACTTGGATAAAAGTGAATATCGGATGCTTGTTTCTTACATGCTTCTTCCAAGAATTTACGCGTAATTTTTTCTGTACGGTTTATTTTCACCACCTCCTTTTAGTACTTATATGCTAATTTATATAATATTTTAATGAACAATTTTGTATAATTCAATAAAAAGTTTCCTATTTGAGCAAATTTGTAATTCTAAATAACTATAGTGGCTATTTTTAAATTTTAGAATGTTATTTATGATGAAAATACAATTTTCCACCAACGTCATATATTGTAAAACAAAAAAAGATGAGTGTAGACAAGAAGAATCATACTTTCCTCTTGTCCGACACTCACCTCATCCATCAATTTATTTTTTACTGAATTACAACCTTACCCTACCTTTGATAAAATTGTAATGTAAAAGGATTTGTATCCTTTTCATCCCCAATGGTTGTACTAGATCCATGACCAGGAAAAACAACGACATCATCTTCTAATATATATAATTTATGAACGATGCTATTTGCTAATACATCCATACTACCACCAGGTAAATCAGTTCGACCAATGCCTTGTTGGAATAATACGTCTCCACTTACAACACATGTATCATGTGCAAATATAAATGACATGCTTCCTGGAGAATGTCCTGGCGTATGAATACATTCCATCGTAAATGGTCCAATGGTTAAAGTTCCCTCTATTAAAAAGTGATCTGGTGCGGATGTTTCAATTTTAAAATCTTCCCCTAAAAACATAACTGACCGATTTACTGTCGCATCCAACAAATACTCTTCTTCACTTTCATGTAAATATACATCTAACTGTAAGTCATTTCTTAACTCATCTACAGCACCGATATGATCAAAATGGGCATGTGTTAATAAAATAGCTAACGGTTCTAACTGTTGTTCTTCAAGATGTTGTTTCACAATATGTGCATCACCACCTGGATCTACAATAAGACATTTTCCTTCCTTTGAAAGAATATAACAATTTGTTCCTAGTGGTCCTAAAGAAAATGTATCAATTTGCATCTTTTTTCCTCCAATATCCTTTTCTAAAAATAAAAATGAATATAACTCGACAAACATCAAGCAATATTATAGAATAAGTATTAGCTATCATGCTATTTATTACATATATGAAGCTTGATTTACTTTCATTTTAACATGGTCATAAGGAGGATGTAATTAAAATGGTACTAGCAATCATCTTTTTAGTCGTTGCTTTACTTTCAGCTGTGTCGTTAATTAGACAATTTAAAATTAAAAACTACTTAGCTTTAGGTTTTTCTGCAGTAGCAACTCTTTGCTTTGGGTATTTCTCAGTCATGGAGATTATTTGTCGATTAACAGATGCTGGAATCTGTCCTTAATATTACAAACAAATATAGAGGTTAAGGTATATTACCTTAACCTCTATTTTTGTGTTCTATCCCTTATTTCGTCTGAAAGTCGACGAATCTGAATAGATCACCGTAAATGATTTCGTCCGAATACTGTAACTCTTTCGTAACTTTTTTCGAAATTTCTGCACAAGCTGATTCTTCCTCTCCATACACATTTAATGTATCTATTGGTTCCCCTGTTTCACGGTCATAGCAAATTTCACTAGCAAACACATAATCATCACTAATGAAGTCGCCATTTCTTTGTGTAATAAATCCTTTACGATCATTATGAAAAAGATCATTCCCAAAATATAAATCATTACTCGTATCAAGCCCTAAAAGCCTTAAAACAGTAGGCTTAATATCAACTTGACCTGCTATTTTATCCATACGTTTGCCGTTTTCATAGCCTGGAATATGAATATAAAATGGTACTCTTTGCAATTGTAATAAATCATATGGCGTAATTTCTTCTTTATTCAAATATTGTGCCATTGCTTTATTATGATTCGCACTAATGCCATCGTGGTCTCCCATAATAATTATAATCGAATCTTCATATAATCCATTGAATTTCAAATGCATGAAAAACTGTTCAATAGCCTCATCCATATAACGAACGGTTGAGAAATATTGGTTTAATGTTTTAGAGTTTGAATCATAGTTTTCTAATGTTTTATCTTCCTCTTCTAAGTCAAAAGGAAAATGGTTCGTAATCGTAATTAATTTCGCATAAAATGGTGTATCTAACTCTTTCATGTATGGAATTGTTTGTTCAAAAAACGGTTTATCTTTTAATCCCCAGCCGATGGAATTTTCTTCTGTAACATCATAAGAATCATAATCATAAAACGTATCAATTCCGATACTTTCATACATTTGATTTCGATTCCAAAATGTTTCGGTATTCGCGTGGAAGACTACTGATTGATAACCATGTTGTTTTAATGCTTCAGGCATTGCATAATAATCATTACCCGCATGAGTGAAAAATACAGCCCCACTTGCAATAGGATATAATGAATTCTCTGTAATAAACTCCGAATCAGATGTTTTGCCTTGCCCTGTTTGATGGTAAAAGTTTTCAAAATAAAATGTTCCTGGATCATCAATCAATCTGTTTAAAAATGGAGTTACTTCCTCATCATGTAAAGTATTTTCAATAACGAACGTTTGCAATGATTCTGCAGAGATAAAAATAACATTTTTATCTTCAGCAATCCCATATAATGACGATTGTTCATCACTTCGTACTTCTTCATGAATATATTTCTTGATTTCTACGAGATCATTACTATCTGCGATTACTTTTTGTGTACGCATTTTAGATTGTAAAGCGACATCATAGACATGGTAATAAAACAGGCCAATATTTTTCACTAAATATTCCCTGTCAAAGGCTCTCGATAATAATTGGGGCCTTTCCATCTCCGCTAATAGAAAGTTAACAGATAATAGTAGCAAAGAAACAACGAGTGTAAATATTTTTTTCCGGCGTGAATAGACTGGTACATAAATATTCGTTACTTTCTTCGCAATATACCAAATGATCATCACATCTACAAAAATAAATATATCATATAGTTTAATTAACTCTAATATACTAGAGGAAAGATCTGAAATATTACTCGTTTGAAATAATTGTGGTATCGTTAAAAAGTCAGTAAAAGATCGATAGAATACAACGTTAAAATAAATGATCAACGTTCCAATTAACGCACTATATCGAATAAATAATTTTTGTCGCTTTTCTGTTTTAAACCATACACTCAGTCCAAAAAATATAATGGATGCGATAAATGGGTTAATGAAAATAATAATTTCCTGCAATAGATTGTCAAGTTCAATATCAAAAACAAAACGATAAACGATATACGTTTTAAAACCGAACAATAATGCAGCAAGGACAAAAAGTGGTACTTTTTTTCGCCGATGTAGCATAATAATCCTCCTACAGACATACTCGTTCACTTGGTTAATTCCCGGATTGCACATTTTTAAAACATTACAATTTCTTTACAATTCTCATTTCTTTTCGAATTAATAATATTGCTTGTTGATATATTGTCGTTGATATTAACTTTGCATCGTATAAATTTTTAACTTCTTCGTGCATTAAATCTAAATCTGCAATCCGATCTTTCGTATAGACAAAAATTCCAAATCTCTTTAACAGTTGTTGGACATCATACATCGTTTTCATCCATCATCACCACCTTAACATTTTCTTGCACACAGAATCTTATGCTAGAAGAAAATAACATCTTTATCGAGGTTGATTTTATGTATAAAAAAATTATTACCTTATTGATTATCATACAAATATTTATCTTTTATTTCATCTATGAACAAAACACAATGGAAACAATTACATATTTTCCGAAAGATCCGCATGTAACAATGGCTGAAGCGTCATCTGTAGTTGAATTACATAATAATAAATTACAGATTAATGTACAATCAAAAACAAATACGCCGGTGCAGTTAAGACAAGATGTTTTTATCGTTTTTATTCATATGTATGTAAAAGGAATCGGAAACATCTGGAAGGAAAACATAGATGAACTTACTTTAAAACAATCCATTTCAATAACAAAAAACAGTACTATTGATGTGCTTTCATACCATTATGGTGAGGTCGTACGAGAAGAAACATTTACTTCTATTGGAAAAATGTCCTCTACATCATCTTTTTTTGATGGAGATACAATACGAAATCGAACAACATCTAATGATGAACAAATAAAAAAGAAATATATGCATAAAATGAATTCAATTTTACAAAAATTACAGATTGATCCAAGTTTATATCATACATTCCCTTTAATTGATTTGCCATTATATGAACATATCCCTTTCCCAAACATGAACCAACACGATACAGATATGATTATAGGCCATCTTTGGGAAGGGCTATATAAAAATTATATCATCCCAATGACAGAGATGAAAAATCTAGAGAAGAGCCTCATGCCCCTTATATTAATCGATAAAAATAAAGAACACTTGCTAGTCGTCTATACACTCAATGGGAAAGAAAAAATATTACGGCAAAATTTGCATCCCAATTAAATACATACACAAAGCAATTAAGCCATATAATGAAAAACTTACTACTTGTAAACGCACGGATTTTTTATAGGGCAATGTTGCCATCATTGCTGCCAAAAACCCACCGATTAGTCCACCAATATGTGCTCCTATATCGATTTGTGGAACGATTATTCCTAACACGATATTTACAATTAAAAGGAGCATAAACTGGTTTCCAATCGTTCGAATGAATAGCATTCGATATTTTATTCCAAAATATAATAATGCCCCAAACAAACCGAATATGGCACCTGAAGCACCAGCTGTTATTGCATCTGTAAATACAAAGCTAGCAATATTTCCTAATAATAAAGATAAAAAGTAAATAATAAAAAAACTCTTAGAGCCATATATTCGTTCGACAAATTGGCCTATATAGTATAATGCCAACATATTAATAAAAAAGTGAATCAATCCAATATGTATAAAAGCCGCTGTAAATAAGCGCCACCATTCCCCTTCCAGAATGGCTTCATTATATTTTGCACCGTACCCAAATAATACGTCTTGATCCATACTCCCACCAATATTTTCTAAAAATAAGAAAATGCATACATTTAATAAGAGAAAAAAGTATGTTAAATAGGGTTTACCATATGTAAAAACGTCACGAATTTCTTTGTTCTTCTCATATATTTGTCTTTGTAAGTATGTTTTATAAATACGAACTTTATATTGTAATAGGGAAAAATCATTTTTATCAAACTGAAAAGGTTCTGTATTTACATCGTGTAAAAATCGATTCTTTTCATCAAACTCGTTCGTATCCGCAATATAATACACGTTCATTTTCATTTTTTGATTTTGTTTCGCGATAATTGGTGTTTGTAGTTGATCAGTAGCATCAATTGGCTTTTTATCAGCAATATATACATTGTAAATATCAATTTTTTTCGTTCGAAAAATACGCTTCATCGCTATAATTCTTTGAAAAACGGCCGCAATATCTTTTTTCAAATGTTTTTGCCAATCGAATTGTTTTAAAAGAAAACGGATCACAGTCGTCTTTCCACGTTCTTTCTTCTGCACCCACGCTTCATTCCGCTTGATATTTATATGAACCATTTCATACTGCTCATTTTTTACAAGTTCGAATAATGTATGATACATAAAATATTGGTTTGTAATCGACATATGTCACCTACTTCCCTTGCTTAAAAACTAAGCGTTTCCCGAACCCCATCTTCTGTAACGATATATTGCACGGGTATATCATGCGTTTCTATTGGAAGGTCTTTTATTAGTTGTTGTACACTTGCTAAGGAGACTGTTGTTTTATTATATTCCATGAGATAACGATCATAATATCCACCACCAAACCCTATTCGATAACCAGCATCATTAAATACAATACCTGGTACAATAAGCAGGTCAATATCTTCTTTTGCAACCGATGTAGTCAATGATGGATTAGGTTCAAGTATGTTTGCATGACCTTTTATTACATGTGCAAAATCTCTTAGTTCATAAAATTGCATAGACTTATCTGCAGTATAGATTTTCGGAACAACTACTCTTTTTCCCTTTTCCCATAAAAATTGAATGATATTTCTCGTCTCCCATTCAAAACCATGAGAAATTGTAATACCTATTGTGGTAGGTTCAATCCATAAATTGGATTTGATAAATTGCTCTAATAATGATTTTTCAATGGATTTTTTTTCTTCTCTTGTTAATAAAGCTAATTTCTCCATCATATTCATTCGAATTGTTTGTTTCATTTCATGTCACCCAACTCTATTATAACTTACTACGTGAGTGAAGAAAATAAAAATAGACAACAAAAAAACTCTTTCCAAATATCGGGAAGAGTTTTATCGTACAACTTATTTTGTTTCACGGTGAAGCGTATGCTTTCTTAAACGTGGGCTATATTTCATTAATTCAATACGCTCAGTGTTATTTCGATTGTTTTTAGTAGTAATATAATTACGATCGCCTGTTTCAGTACAAGCTAATGTGATGTTAACACGCATTTTCAACCCTCCAACTCCATAAATAGTTACCTTACTAATAATAACAGATTAACAAAAAACGTGCAATACTTATTTAAGTTTTAAAATTAGGTTACAATTGTTGTTTTGCCTACAAAAATATTATTTTTCTTGTATAATAAAATAGAGACTGGAGGTAGAAAGATGGGGTACATTTTTGGAACAATTATCGTAATTGCAATCATTTTATTCATTATATCATTTTTCATGAATGATAAATATAATGAGATTGAAAGTGAATTAG
Source organism: Pseudogracilibacillus sp. SO10305 (assembly GCF_037072005.1). Classification (NCBI taxonomy): domain Bacteria; kingdom Bacillati; phylum Bacillota; class Bacilli; order Caryophanales; family Bacillaceae; genus Pseudogracilibacillus; species Pseudogracilibacillus sp. SO10305. The sequence goes on from NZ_JAXHDE010000006.1 coordinate 135,439, forward strand.
AGCAATTATCGATACAATCAATGCAAGATACGTATCAACTAAGAAAAAAACTCGAAGTACTTGAAGAAGAGTTGTTAACCGGACAAGTTGTTACACCGAGTCACAAAGAAGAAGTAGAAGTAGCAACAGAAATTCCATCTTCACTGAAAAATAAGCCTTTACTTTTACAAAAAGTATATCACTTACATCAACAAGGCTATTCAGTAGAAGACATTGCACAACAAACTGATTTAACTACACACGATATCCAAACAATTTTAAAAAACAAATTATAGTAAGGGGATAAATATGAAACAACCTATACGCTTTTTTGCTATTGGATTATTTACTGCAGCTATATTAATGTTTGGGTATTTTTCATTGTTTGATCAAAGCACTGCTGTAGAGAACGCACCAGTAGAAGATTTAATTTCTCAAATTGAGGATGAAGGCTATAGAGTCATTACGGAAGAAGAATTTATCACTTTTTCTTTACTTGATTTAGACGAAGCAGACGTAAAAGATAAGCAAGTTGAAAAAGAAAAGGAAAAAGAAGATAAAAATAAAGATTCTAAGAAGGAATCAGATGCTACTAAAGAAGAAAAGAAAGACTCTAAAGATACATCTTCTGATAAAAAGAAAGATGAAAAAGACGAAAAGAAATCTTCTGATGATAAAAAGGAAAAAAGTAAAAAGAAAAAATCAGAAACGATTACTATTACTACTGACCAAGGTGTCGTTACAGAAGATATAGCAGATATGTTATATAAAGAAAAGGTAATTGACGATAAACAAAAATTCCTAGATTATATGGAAGACAATGATTATAGCCCTTACATTCAAATAGGTACATTTAAAGTAAAAAAAGATATGAGTCTCAAAGAATTAGCTAAAACTTTCACAACATATCCAGGCAGTAAATAAAAGACATGCGAATTGAAACTTAGCTAAAACATATAAAAGACTTCGATAATTTATTTTATCGAGGTCTTTTATATTATATTAATATGTATAACAAAACAGTATTGTTTATTATAAAAAGATAAACAATACCGTTTAATTATATTTGTCTTAAGTTCTTTTTTAGTCTTCTTCTTTATTCTCTGATTCTTTTCCTTCAAAATAAGTATCCAAAATACGTCTTCCAATATTATGGTTTATATTATTTCTAGAACTTTTACTTAAGTTAGGAATAATAACTGCAAAAGCAATCTCAGGATCATCATATGGTGCATATCCTGCTAAAGATAAGTTTTCTGTATCTGCCGCTTTATAAAAATCACCATTATCTTTTTGTAAAAATACTTCATTCTCTGCAGTACCTGTTTTTCCAGCAGCACGATATTTCGTACTAGCCCAACTAGAATGACCGGTACCACCAGCTTCATTGAACACTTTATAAAACCCATCTTGAACACGTTCAATATTATCTTTAGACATACTTATTTCATTTAATATTTTCGTATGGTTTACTTTATAAACTGCTCCTAGTCCGTCAGATGTTGTAGCCGGAGAGCGAATTTCTTTTACAAATGAAGGTTGAATTCTTTTACCACCATTTGCAATCGTACTAATATACTGGCCTAATTGTAGAGTTGTATACGTATCATATTGTCCAATACTTAAGTCCATTAGTTTACCTGGTAACATTTCTGGTCCAACATAGCCTGTTGATTCAAATGGAAAATCTATACCTGTTTTAACACCTAATCCAAACTCTTGAAAATAGTTTCGCATAGTTTGCATTCCCTCGGGATTAAACGTAGGACTTCCCCCGTTTGGGAAAGGTAAACGATAATCTCCGCCAAGTCTTAAAGCTACATAGAACATATAAACGTTAGATGATCGTTTTAATGCCGATATATCATTTACCGATCCAAGTACACTATATGACCCTTTCGGCTTCGTTCCTTTGATAACAATAGGACTATCATAAATTGTTTGACCTGGAGCAAACACCCCTGAATCCAATCCAGCTAATACAGTTGCACCCTTTACAGTGGAACCAGGACGATGTGCATCATAAAGGACTTTATGTGGTGTATTTTCATATTTTCCCGTTTCCTTATCATAGTGCTGTCCACTTAGTGCAAGTATTTCTCCTGTTTTTGGGTTCATTACAACAGCTAAAGCATCTTCTAAATAAGCATTTCCACGACTTTTCGCTGCTTTTAATTCTTGTAAAACAATTTCATCTACTTTCTTCTGAAACTCCATATCAATGGATAAGACTAAATCTTTTCCTCTTTCGCCAGGAACCATTACTTCTGTCCCAATGATTTGACCTGTTTTTGTTGTCGTATATTTTACTTTTTCTTTTCTTCCTCTTAATAGGTCCTCATACTGTTCTTCTAGACCACTTTTTCCAACACGGTCATTTCGATTATACCCTCGTGTTAAATAATAATCCTCTTTTTCAGCAGGAATACCTTCATCTTGTGATGTAATAGAACCGATAATAGATCGTAAAGTATCTTTATATTTATACTGTCTTTCCCAGTCTGTTGATGTATTAATACCGGGTAATTCAGATAAATTCTCAGCTATTTTAGCATATTCATCCATTGAAATATTTTCATTTTTGATCACTTCTGGCGTTAATGCATATGCTTTATCTAATTGACGTTTTATCGCTATAACTTGTAATTGCTCATCTGTAAAATCTTCAATTTCATCATCTTCAATTCTTTCTAGCATTAAATCATATTGTTCTTTATCATCTAATTTTTCTACTTCTTCATCAGATAATCTAGCAAAAACATCATCTGTATTTTTTAAATAAAAATATTCTTTCCTCTCACGTTCTCTTATTTTATCAATTTCTTTCTTATCCATCGTCATATATTCAGTTAATTTTTCAGCTAACTCTAGTTTATCTTCTGCTTGTACTCTTTTTGGTGGTGTATATGTTATCGAGTAAAGTGGCTCATTATCTACAACTATATTCCAATTTCGGTCTAAAATTTTACCACGTGGTACTGGTCGTTTAGATATATCTTGTACTGTACGATCAATTTCCTCTTGATAACTTGAACCGTCTAATATTTGTACAACACCAAGTTGAATGACTAAAACGGCAAACAATAAAAATATAACGAAAAACGTAATATTTAATCGCAAGGGAATTCGAGATTTTTTATCCTTTTGCTGATTCATTGCTCATATCTCCCTAAATAATATAATCATTTCACAATTTCTTATTATATCATTATTTTTCAAAAAGCGATATATGAAACAACATAAAAAAGAGGCTGGGACAAAACCCAGTGAAATAAAAAGGTAATTT